>DATIOT010000136.1:0-9032 GCA_035472875.1 Mycobacterium sp. | reverse complement strand
CCCCTTTCTGGGGAACATATTTGTTGGTCGCGCGGTGCTTGGCGCGGCCTTCCGCGCGTTGCGGTGATCGCGTGATCCGTAAGCTGAGCGCGCGCCAAACCATACCTTTGTGCACACTTGCGTCTCTCTCCACAAATCCGTGTTTGGGACTGGTGTGCCAAGGTCACAAATCCGCATCGTGAGTGGGTGACTCCGAACACCCGCACCACAGCGACGGGCTCTTCAGGCGTGTTGGCGGTACTGACCGAAGCGCAGTTGCGCAACGAACTGGACCGGGTGGCCGCGGCTGTGAGTGTTCGCCTGGTCCATGCCGGCGGTTCTCCGGTGAGCAGGAAGACGTGGTCGGCGGCCGCGGCTGTGGTGCTCGATGCGGCGGCGGCGGATCGGTGCGCCCGGGCGGTGTTGCCGCGGCGTGCACACGTCAGCGTGCTGACAGGCGCCGAACCCGCGACGGCGACGTGGGCGGCAGCTATCGCCGTCGGTGCCCGGCATGTGCTGAGGCTGCCCGAGCAAGAACATGAATTGATTCGCGAGCTCGCCGAAGCCGCTGAATCGGCTCGCGACGATGGTCTGCGCGGCGAAGTCGTCGCTGTCATCGGAGGGTGCGGCGGGGCCGGCGCATCGTTGCTCGCGGTCGCTCTGGCCCAGGCCGCCCCCGACGCGCTCTTGGTGGACCTCGATCCGTGGGGCGGCGGCATCGATTTGCTGGCGGGCGCTGACACCACACCGGGCGTGCGTTGGCCCGATCTTGCATTAGAGGCCGGACGGCTTAACTGGTCAGCCGTACGCGACGCCCTGCCGCGACACCGCGGGATCAGCTTGCTGTCGGGCACGCGGCGCGGCTACGAGTTGGACGCCGGGCCGGTGGACGCCGTTGTCGATGCCGGCCGCCGCGGGGGAGTCACCGTGGTCTGCGATCTTCCTCGTCGTCTTACCGATGCCACCCAAGCCGCGCTCGACGCCGCAGATCTTGTCGTCGTAGTTACCCCGTGCGATGTGCGGGCGTGCGCGGCGACCGCGGCGATGGCTCCGGTACTGGCCACGATCAATCCCAACGTCGGGTTGGTCGTGCGGGGACCCTCGCCGGGCGGATTGAGGGCACCCGAGGTTGCTGAGATCGCCGGCCTGCCGCTGCTGGCGTCGGTGAAAGCTCAGCCGCAACTCGCCGAGCAGTTGGAGCACGGTGGTCTGCGTTTGGGGCGTCGATCTGCGCTCGCGGCGGCGGCTCGCCGGGTGCTTGCCGTGCTGCCACGGGCGCGGTCAGCGCAGCAGGGTAGGGCGGCGTGAGCGGCTCACTGATTGAGCGCGTGCGCGAGCGGCTGGCAGTCGAATCCGGCCCGCTGCGGCCCAACGTGGTGGCCGCCGCGATCCGGGCTGAGTCAGGGGGGATGCTCGGCGATACCGAGGTCCTTGCCAATCTTCGTGTGTTACAGACCGAACTAACTGGCGCCGGCATCCTCGAACCGCTCTTGTGTGCGGACGGCACAACCGACGTTTTGGTCAATGCACCCGATGCGGTGTGGGTTGACGATGGAAACGGTCTGCGACGCAGTCAGATCCGGTTTGCCGACGAGGCCGCGGTGCGTCGGTTGGCGCAGCGGCTGGCGTTGGCTGCCGGCCGGCGGCTCGACGACGCGCAGCCCTGGGTGGACGGCCAGCTGACCGGCATCGGTGCCGGAGGGTTCGCTGTGCGGTTACACGCGGTGTTGCCACCCGTGGCCGCCGAAGGCACGTGCTTGTCGCTCCGGGTACTGCGGCCAGCCACTCAGGATTTGGCGGCGCTGGCCGCGGCGGGCGCGATCGAACCTCAGGCCGCTACATTGGTGGCCGACATCATTGCCGCCAGATTGGCCTTCCTGGTGTGTGGCGGGACCGGGGCGGGAAAAACAACCCTGCTGGCGGCGATGCTGGGCGCGGTATCGCCGACCGAGCGGATCGTCTGTGTAGAGGATGCCGCCGAGCTGGCGCCTCGACATTCCCACCTGGTGAAGTTGGTCGCGCGATGCGCCAACATCGAAGGTGTCGGCGAGGTTCCGGTGCGTCAGCTCGTCCGGCAGGCGCTGCGGATGCGGCCCGATCGCATTGTGGTCGGCGAGGTCAGGGGCGCCGAAGTGGTAGATCTACTGGCGGCGCTGAACACCGGTCACGACGGCGGGGCGGGCACGGTGCACGCCAACAACCCGGGCGAGGTTCCCGCCCGGCTGGAGGCCCTGGGCGCGCTCGGCGGCCTGGATCGGGCCGCATTGCACAGTCAACTCGGGGCGGCAGTCCAGGTGTTACTACACGTCGGGCGGGATCGGGCCGGCAGGCGCCGGCTCGGCGAGATCGCCGTGCTGCGCCACATCGAAGGGCGGGTCCGGGCGGTCACGGTGTGGCACGCGGACCGGGGAATGACCGACGATGCCGACGATCTGCACCGCTTGCTGCGAAACCGGATGCCGGCATGAACGGCCCGGTGGCTGGTGCGCTGCTGTTGTCGCTCGCGCTCTTGGTCTTTCCGGCGTCACCGCGGCGCCGACTTGACCCTGCGACACCGACCCGTCGGCGAGTCAGAATCGGCGCGCGCGGGGCTGGCTGCATGACTGCGTGTGCCGCCGTCGCCGCCGCCGTATTGCTGTCGCTGACGACAGTCCTGGCCGTCGCGGTAGTGGGCGCAACCGCGAGTCTGCGTTATCGTCGCCGTCGTCGTATGCGGCGCGCCATGGACGAGGGTCGAACGCTGGAAACCGCGCTCGAAGTGCTGGTGGGCGAACTGCGGGTGGGCTCTCATCCGGTGCATGCGTTCTGCGTCGCCGCCGACGAAACCGTCGGCGCGGTTGCTGTGTCGTTGCGCGCGGTCGCGGCGCGGGCCAGATTGGGCGCCGATGTCACGGCTGGCATGTGCGCCGCGGCACGATCATCGGCTTTGCCCGCGTATTGGGATCGACTCGCGGAGTCCTGGCAGTTGGCCAGTGACCACGGGCTGGCGATAGCCACCCTGATGCGTGCCGCGCAGCGCGATATCGCTGAACGGCAACGGTTCTCGGCACGGGTGGCATCGGGCATGGCCGGGGCGCGCGCTACTGCCGCGATATTGGCGGGCCTGCCGGTGCTGGGCGTGGTGCTCGGTCAGCTGATCGGTGCCCGACCACTCAATTTCTTGCTGGGCGGGCACGCGGGCGGCTGGCTGTTGGTGGTCGGGTCGACGCTGGCGTGCGGCGGGCTGCTGTGGTCGGACCGGATCACCGATCGGCTCGCGGCATGAGCACAGCGGCGGTGTTGCTGGCCGTGGCATTGTGGATCGGTCCCGGCCCGTCGATGATGCGGGTCCGCGCCGGGATGCAGGCCCGCGTGCATCGGTCGCGGCCGCGACCGGCGCATGGTCCGGACCCGCTGGCAGTCGCATCCAGCCTTGACGTGTTGGCTGTGTGTCTGACGGCGGGCATGGCGGTGTCGACCGCCGCGGCAGCGGCGGCCGCGTCCGCGCCACCGAAGCTGGCCCAGGTGTTGCGCAGGGCTGCTGATTTGCTGGCGCTGGGTGCCGATCCCTCTGTCGCATGGTCGATTTCGCCGGGAGCGCCGGCCAGTTCGGTCGACGCGCAGACCGATGCGCTGCTGCGACTCGCGCGGCGTTCGGCGTCGTCGGGCGCCGCTTTGGCGGTCGGCGTCGAGGAATTGGCCGACCAGTGTCGACACGGCGCCGCACACGCGGCTACCGCCTCCGCCGAGCGGGCCGGGGTATTGATCGCCGGACCACTCGGACTGTGCTTCCTGCCCGCGTTCGTATGCCTGGGCATTGTTCCGGTGGTGGCCGGGTTGGCCCGTGACGTCCTGCAGTCAGGCCTGCTGTGAAAGATGAGCAGAGATCACAAAAGAGAGGATGTATTGGTGATCAACATGTTTCGCGTGCTGCTCGCACGCATTGCGGTCTTGGCAACCGACGAGTCGGGTATGTCCACCGTCGAATACGCCATCGGAACGATCGCGGCGGCCGCCTTCGGCGCAATCCTCTACACGGTCGTCACCGGCGATTCCATCGTGTCGGCGTTGACCAACATCATCGGTCGCGCGCTCAACACCAAGGTTTAGCCGGGTGCGCCGGGGCGAGCACCGTTGAAGCGGCACTGGGGATCGCCGCGCTGGTCGTGGTGCTGGTGTTTTGCCTGGCCGGTGTCGCCGCGGTGTCCATGCAGGTGCGCTGCGTCGACGCCGCCCGCGAGGCCGCCCGGTTGGCCGCCCGCGGTGACGACCGCTCAGCGGTCGACGCCGCCCGCCGCATTGCACCCGGTGGAGCGCGGATCCAGGTGCACCGCGATGGCGACTTCTTTGTCGCCACGGTTGTCTCACACTCAAAACTATTGCCTACGTTGGATATTGCGGCCAAAGCCGTCTCAGCGGCGGAGCCCCGGCGATGATCGTGGCTCGGCCACCGTCGTCGCGTCCGCGATGGTCGCCGTGCTGCTGTGCGTCACTGGTGCCGGCGCATACGTCGGCTCGGTGGTGGTGGCGCGTCACCGCGCACAGGCGGCCGCAGATCTCGCCGCGTTGGCCGCCGCCGCGCAACTGCCGTCCGGAGTTGGGGCTGCCTGCGCTCGTGCAACGGCGGTGGCCCAGGAAATGCGGGTCGACGATGTCCGATGTGAGGCGGAAGATCTCGACGTCGTCGTCACCGTCCAGGTGGCTGCCGTCTTTGCGGGGGCGGCGCGGGCCGCCGCTCGGGCGGGACCGGTGTCGCAGGCTTGACTGGTACCACCGGTGAATCAGGTCGTGTCGGCCGGGGCTTCCGGCAGTCCGGCAGCGGCGAATTCCTCATCTGTGGGCAAACGCAGTGAAACGAGGCCGGCAAAGGTATCCGGTTCGAGTTCCACCTGGTTGACGGTGACGTGCACCGGCACCCAATCGGCATCGTGACCGCGCATACGCAATACGCGGCTGGTCGCACCGTTGGCGAATTCCGTTGTCATAGCGGACATCAGGTGCTGATCGTCGGGATGCACCTTCGGCCTGTCTGTCTCGCTGCCCCGCCAGTCGTAGAAGGTGCAGGGCTCGTCGAGCCATTTCAGCAGGGTCCAGTTGCTGAGGTCGACGAGTGCACGGTGGACTCCGGCCTGCGCAAGCGCGCTGAGTATCCGCTGCGCCAGATCGTCCGCCGATGCCACCGGGCCCTTGAGTTCGGCGCGCCAGTTCATCGCCCGCGCGACGAGGTGGTCCCGGCCGTCTGGTCCTGGTTCCAGCGCAGTGCGCACGACGAAACCTACCCGGATGGGGTTTCCCTGCCAATCGGTGAGATCCCAGGTGCTGCATAGCGTTTGGCCCGGCCGGGCCTTGACCGCCATGGCAAGCACTTTGGTTTCGTTCGGATTGAGTTCACGGGACGGAAGATCTTCGGCGAAGGCTCTGCCAAAGGTGACTTCGACTTCGGGGTTCTTACCGCTGTTGGCCAGCGACTCCCGGGTGTCGGTGGCCACGCCGAGGGTCAGGTCCCACTTCAGCGGGCCGGGGGTCGGTCGCTCGGGTGGCTCGACGTCGGAAGGGCCGGTCCACACATGGACACCGTGCATGCGGCCGTCCGACATCACCACCGGTTCGGTGCGGATGACGCGGTCACGCTTGGGAGTGATGCTGGTTAGGATCTGGCCGGTCTGCACCGACTCGGTTATCGCTGTCCGAACCGCGGACAGATGGGGACTACGACGCAGAAACGTCGTGATCGGGACGAGGTTTTTGAGTTGCCGCCCCTGCGCTACCACGGCGGCTTCGTCCCCCAGCGTCTCCACGAGCAACCAGTCGTGGGCCATGCGGTCGATTTTACGGCGCTGCGAGGGTCGGCGGTTGCCTGGGTGCGGGCGCGCAGCAGCCGATGAGTTTGCAAATGCCATCGCAGCCCTGGTAGCTTCCTGCTGCGCTCGCGTAGTCGGGATCGCGAGCGGCTCGCGTTGTCCGGCCGTTCGTCGCGTTGCGTAATGGCACGCCGACGCTTCTCTAGCAAAAGAGAAATTTGCTTTTGGGGCAGCCGTCACAACGCATCCGTCGAGGTCGACCGTCGAGGGGTCGGTCGGCGTCCGGCGGATTGCTCAGCGTCACGCCTAAGGCAACTTCGCAAGAACCAGTCGCAGCACCTGCACAGCACCCGCCTTGTCCAATGGGTCGTTGCCGTTGCCGCACTTGGGGGACTGCACGCACGACGGGCATCCCCTAGGGCATTCACATGCCTCAATTGCGGCGGCTGTCGCACCCAACCAAGTACGCGCCTGGCGGAAGCCGCGTTCAGCGAATCCCGCGCCGCCCGGATAGCCGTCATAGACAAAGACACTGGGCAGACCGAGTGGATCGGGACCGAGCGCGGTGGACATGCCGCCGATGTCGCCGCGGTCGCAGCTGGCCACCAAGGGCAGCAGGCCAATGGCCGCATGCTCGGCGGCATGCAACGACCCGGGAATTCGCGATGCATCTATACCGTTGCGGTGCAAGGCATCCGGTGTGATGGTGTACATGACTGCGGTGGTGGCCAGTGTGTGTTCCGGCATGTCCAGTTCGATGAAGTCGATGACTTCCCCGGAAAGCTGACGGCGCAGGTAACCCACGACTCGGTGGGTGACTCTGACCGGCACCAGACCCAGCTTGACGGGCCCGAAGGTCAAGCGGTCACCGGTTCCGGTGACCGCGATGTCGGTGAGTTCGCGCGCGAAAGTCGCATAGCCAGGATCTTCGGCGTGGACGAATGCAATCCCGTCCTCGGTGTCTAGCGAGTCGACGACGTAACTGTCGCCTTGGTACAGGTATACCGCCCCCGGGTGGACCGAAGCCGGCGCCTGATCCGCTCCGACGCTACCCAGCAACCGCCCGGTGTCGGCCTCCACGATGACGATGTGCCCACCCGTCGCACCCCGGATGTCCACCGCACCATGCGGTTCCAGGCCGGGCGCAGGGTAGTACTTGCCATTGCGCTGCCGCAGCAGCCCGTCGTCGACCAGACCCTCGGCCACCTCCGCAGCGCCGAAATCTCTGACCTCGGCGTCGTCGAGGGGAAGTTCAGTTGCAGCACAAAGGAGTTGAGGTGCGAGAATGTAAGGGTTGGCAGGATCGATAACCACCCGCTCGACCGGTTTGTCCAGCAGCGCGGCGGGGTTGTGGACCAGATATGTGTCCAGCGGATCGTCGCGTGCTATCAGGACGACCAGCGCACCCTGGCCGCGCCTGCCCGACCGGCCGGCCTGCTGCCAGAACGAGGCGACGGTTCCGGGAAAACCGGCGAGCACCACCGCGTCCAATCCGGCGATGTCGACACCTAACTCCAGTGCGTTTGTGGTGGCCAGACCCCGCAGCCGGCCCTCGGCCAGGGCTCGCTCCAGCGCGCTGCGGTCCTCGGCGAGATAACCAGCCCGATACGACGCTACAGTTTGGGACAGTTGCGGGGCGATGTCGTCCAGCCGCGCCCGGGTGCCAAGCGCCGTGAGTTCTGCAGCGCGGCGCGACCTAACGAACGTCAGGGTCTGCGCCCCCTCCGCGATCAGGTCGGCCATCACGCGCGCCGCCTCGGCACCGGCGGAGCGGCGCACCGGGGCACCATTCTCACCGGTCAGGTCGGCCCGCAGTGCGGGTTCCCACAGCGCCACGGTGCGGGCCCCCTGGGGCGAGCCGTCTTCGATCACCTCCTCGACCGGAAGTCCGATGAGTTCGGAGGCCGTCGCGCCTGGCGAGTCAGTCGTCGCGCTGGCGAAGATCACGGTCGGTGCTGCTGAATAGCGCGCGCACAGCCGCAACAGACGGCGCAGCACCATCGCCACGTTCGAGCCGAAAACACCACGGTAGTGGTGACACTCGTCGACGACCAGGTAGCGGAGGCCGCGCAACAGGACGGCCCAGCGCGCATGGTTGCGCAGTATCGACAAATGGACCATGTCGGGGTTGGAAAACAGCCATCGGGAGCGCTCGCGAGCAAAGCGGCGCACCTCGGCGGGACTGTCGCCGTCGTAGGCGGTGGGGGCGACGTCCTGTAGCCGCGGAATGGCTGTGGTCAGGGCGTGCGCGGCGCGTAACTGGTCGTGACCCAGCGCTTTGGTGGGCGACAGATACAGCACCCGGGCCCGCGGGTCCGTCGCCAGCGTGTTGAGGACGGGTAGTTGATAAGCCAGTGACTTGCCCGACGCGGTGCCGGTGCTCACCACCACATGACGCCCGGCGTGGGCCAGTTCCGCGGCCGCGAACTGGTGTGACCACGGCGAACTGATGCCGCGGTCGGCAAACGCGCGAACCACGTCAGGCTCGGCCCACTCCGGCCAGTTGTGCGGCCGGCCGCTCCGGGATGGCAGCTCAGCCACGTGGCGCAGCGGATGCTCGCCCGCCGCGGTACCGGCGAGCGCGGCGGCAAGCAGGTCGCTGCCAAAACTCGCCACTCCACACCCTCCAAGAATCCGTCCGCGGCAGAAGTCTGTCGCCGACGCGACGAACATGATTGACTGATTGCGGTCGCAGCTTCTGTGTTCGTGTCAAACTTTCGCAGGAACAACGTTGCGTCCGCGGTTCCTGCGAGGTTATCGGTCGGGTGAAGTTCCGGCGACTCCGCGAGGTATGGCGGTCGCGGCGGTGGCCCGGGGCATCGAGAGGCGGTGCCCAGCACCCAGAAGAAAAGGAAATATCGAGAAATGCCACAGGGAACTGTGAAGTGGTTCAACGCGGAGAAGGGGTTCGGGTTTATTGCCCCCGAGGACGGTTCCGCGGATGTTTTTGTCCACTACACGGAGATCCAGGGTTCGGGCTTCCGCACCCTTGAAGAAAACCAGAAGGTCGAGTTCGAGATCGGCCACAGCCCTAAGGGCCCCCAGGCCACCGGAGTCCGCTCCGTCTAGACCGAGCAGATTCTGACGAAACCCCCCGTGCAGTCCCGCCTAGCGGGTTCGAGCGGGGGGTTTTCGTGTTCCATCTAGCGCCGCGAAACCGCTGGCCGGAAAGCCGGCTCACCCTCAACCCGAAGCCGCCGCGCCGGATGCCTCAAGCCGTGGATGGACGACCTGGCTTACTGTCGGTGGCGTGAGCCAGCTTTCCTTCTTCAC
>DATIOT010000135.1:0-3398 GCA_035472875.1 Mycobacterium sp. | reverse complement strand
GGGGTGAGGGTGAGGATTTCGGTAGCGGCGGCGACCTGCCCGAGCAACGAGGGATGATCGAGAACCCCGGCATGCCGTTGCTGCACGAGCTGGCGATCAACGACGACGACGTCAAGTACCCGCCGGGAGGCTCGTACCGCTACCTGTCCACGGTCACGGACTTCTATGCGAAGGCGCGTGCGGGAAACCGGCCGCTGCAAGAGCTTCGCAAGATCAGCATCATCGAGGCCAAGGGCTACTGCTACGGGTGGCACTTCTATCAGGCGGGCGACGCTGATCTGGTGATCTCTTCTGACGATGCCCTATTCGGACACCCGGCGTTCCGTTACGTGGGTTGGGGACCTCGGCTGTGGTGGTGGGCGGAGACGATGGGCCTGCGGAAGTTCTCTGAAATGCTGTTCACCGGGCGCCCTTTCAGCGCAAAGGAGATGTACGACTGCGGCTTTGTCAACAGCGTGGTGCCCCGCGACAAGCTGGAAGAAGAGACGCAGAAGTATGCGCTGGCGTGCTCACGCTCCCGCCCTACCGACACGGTTGCCGTGCAAAAGACCTTCCTGGAGCTGTACAAGCAGCACAAGGGCGAATACTTCGGCAGTCTGCTCACCGGCATGGTCGAAGGCATGCTGCCGCTGATCGCCAACGACCGGGAGAACGAAGTCGACCTGACCGAGGGAACCTTCGGCAAGGGCCTCAACAATGTGGTGAAGGACAACGATTTGAATTTCCCGCCGGAGTGGCGCCTGAGCCGCTCGGGACGCAAGAAGCCCTGACCGCGTTGGGAGAGCGGGCATGTCGGCGCTGACCGGTATCAGGGTTGTTGAGCTGGCCGAGTCGGTCGCAGGGGAGTACTGCGGGAAACTGCTGGCCGATTTCGGCGCCGAGGTGATCAAGGTCGAGGCGCCGGGGCGGGGTAGCCGCACTCGGGCGATGGCGCCAATCGTCGACGACGGTCGCGAACGCAGTGCGTTGTTTGCCTACCTCAATACCAATAAGCAATCCGTCGAGCTTGACATCACTGCGGCGGGCGACGTGCAGCGCCTGGACAAGCTCATCTGCAGCACTGACGCGGTTATCGAAGACCGCGCCACGGACTGGTCCGAACGACATCCTGATGTGGTGTTCTGCTCGATCACCCCATTCGGCAAGGGTGCACCCCCTGAATTCGAAAATGCCAAGAGCATCAACGTGTTCCACGCTAGCGGCTGGGGGTATCACACCCCCAGCCATGCCGACCCCGCCCAGCCGCCACTGCAAGGACCAGGCCGATTCCTCGCTGACTACGAAGCAGGGTTGGATGCGGCGCTGTGCGTCGCGTCCGCGCTGTTTGGGCGTCTGCACACCGGCCAGGGCGAATTCATCGACATTTCCCAGCACGCCGTGTTGGCCTCCCGCGCCGACTGCATCCTGGGCCGATTCATCACCGGCGAGGTCGCGGCCGAAGGAAACCGCGACGATTACGACCAGCAGGGTCCGGCGGCGTTTTTCCGATGCGCCGACGGCTTTGTCTACCTATACATGACCAGCCGCGCCCACTGGCTCGGCGTCAAGGCACTGATGGGCCATCCAGAATGGCTCGACGCTTTCGACGACGACTGGCTGGAGTTCTCTGTCACTCCCGAAAAGGTCGCCGCGTTTCAGCGGGGATTCGCGGCGTGGGTCCGAGACTTAGCCAAGGAGGCCGCGGCCGACCAAGCCCAGCGGCTGGGCGTGCCGTTGGTCGCGGTCAACGGCGGCGCGGAGCTGCACCAGTCGCCGCAGTACCGCCACCGCGGTTTCTTCCAGGATGTAAGCCACCCTGTGCTGGGCGATGCGGCATATCCCACGGTTCCGTACGAGCTCAGCGCCTCGCCTGCTGAAATCACCTCTGCCGCACCCACTCTCGGCCAGCACACTGCTGCGGTCCTGGACCGACTCGATACCCCGCACCCACCGCCGTCGGTGAAGTCGCCACAACTTAAGCCACCCAAGAACCCCCGCGGTGGTCCCCTCGAGGGGGTGCGCGTCGTCGAACTGACCAAGGTGTGGGCCGGACCGTACGCCGGCAAACTGCTGGCGCTGCTGGGCGCTGAAGTCATCAAGATCGAAACCGCCGGCAATCCAGAGGAGATGCGTGCCTACGGCGGCACCGACATCAACCACGCCCCCTACTTTCTGAGCATCAACCCCGAGATCCTCAGCGTCGACCTCGATATCAAGTCACCCGAGGGCATGGCTCGGCTGCACGAGCTGATCGCCCGCAGCGACATCATCATCAACAACCTTCGCCCGGGCGCAATGGAGCGGCAGGGCCTGGGCTATGAACAGCTGACGGGGATCAAACCGGACATCGTCTCGGTGTCGATCAAGATGTGGGGCAACGACGGACCGCTGGGTCATCAAACGGGCTACGCTCCGTGCTTCGCCGCGCTGGCCGGACTCGCTTCGCTGGTCGGCTATCCCGGTGGACCGCCACTCGGGATGAGCATGCGTTACGGGGATTCCACCGTCGGCGCGGCCGCCGCGTACGCCGCCGTGGTGGCGTTGCTACATCGCGAACTAACCGGCGCAGGCCAATTCGTCGACGTATCGGCCGTGGAAACGCTCACCTCGATGATCGGGGACTGCCTGCTCGAACAAAGTCTCACCGGACAGCGCCTCGGGCCCGACGGCAACAACCACCCCGACATGTGCCCGCACGGCTGTTACCCGTGCTCGGACGGTTCCTGGATTACCGTGGCCGTGGCCACCGATGCCGAATGGCATCGGTTGTGCGAGGCGCTTGATGCCAGGGCACTGGCCAGCGACCCGCGGTACGCCACATTGCGGGAGCGACGCCAGCGCGCCGAAGCACTCGATGCCGACCTCGGGAGACTCACCCGAAACCACGATGCCGAACAACTGGCGCACCGACTGCGCACGGCGGGAGTGCCGGCGAGCAAGAGCGCCACTGCCGTCGATGTGATCGGCAATCAGCAGCTGTGGGATCGCGAGTTGTACCGCTTCGTCAGTGACCACCGTGAAGGCCAGCGTCCGATACTGGGACCGTCGTGGCGGATGGCGCGCGCCCCGGCGCGCATTGCGCGAGGCGCCCCGGACTTGGGCGAGGACACCGACTACGTTCTACACGAGATACTGCGCGCCGGTTCGCCATCGGAGGTGACCGGATCACGGATGACAGGCGGAACATGACGGCGACACTGGAACACACCGCTGCGCTGGTTACCGGTGCCAGCAGCGGTATCGGCGCGGCAACGGCGAAAGCTCTGGCCGCGCAAGGCGCTGCGGTGGCCCTCCTCGCGCGCCGAGCCGACCGCCTGGCCGACCTGAAAACCGAAATCGAATCCGCAGGTGGCACAGCGGTGGTCGTGCCCGCCGACATCACCGACGCCGAGCAGGTGGCGACCGCCGTGCGGCGGGCC
>DATIOT010000134.1:0-4339 GCA_035472875.1 Mycobacterium sp. | reverse complement strand
CATCGCAGCGGCCAGGCGGTGACCGGGTTGCTGTGACGAACCGGGTCTGTAGCGCGTCACAGTGACCTTCAACATAGCGTCGTGATGGCCGGTGCCTTTGCCCGGGGTAGGTGCTTTCGCCTGGTTTTGGTGTCGCTGCGTTCGGGCACCTTTGTGTGGTGTGCCGATGCCGACGGGGGCACGGCGCAGCAGAGCGCATAGAGGCGGGCATATGCCCGACAGCGCAGTGCCGGCCGAGGCGTCGTCATCGCAGGTGAGGCCGGCTATTGCGGCGAGCGGGATCGGGAACTCTGACGGCTAGCGAGTGGGGGTGCGGAGCAGCCCCAATACCGTTTGGCCCAACACGATGGGGTCGAGGGGATGGGGCACCGCGGCTTCGGCGCGCGACCAGCTGGCCAGCCACGCATCGTCTGGGCGCCCGGTGAGCACCAAGATGGGTGGGCACGTCGCAAGTTCGTCTTTGAGTTGTTTGGCGATCCCCATGCCGCCGGTAGGTGCCGCCTCCCCGTCGAGGATGGCCAAGTCGATGCCACCCTCATCCATCGTGCGTATCACCATCGGGCCGGTCGCCACCTCGACGTAGCTCAACTCGGGCAAATCCGGGTGCAGATGCTTGCCCAGTGCCTGCATCACCCGTTCGCGCGTTTCGGCGTTGTTGCTGTAGACGAGGATCCGCAGGGCGTCGGTAGAGGCGGGCACGGTGCAGATCGTACTGGTGCCGCGGCGGCCTTACCGGGGAGCCCGCACGAAGACGGCTTCCACTGCTGCCGTTGCCATCGTGCCAATCATGCCGAACTTGTTCCAGCTCAGGTCGAACTGCGATCGGTCGACCTTGGTTTGGCCGGAGATCTTGATCGAGCCGTCAGCGAGCTCGGTAATCGTCACGGGTAGAGGTAGCGGCGCGGTGACGCCCTTGATGGTGAAGTTGGTCCGAAGGTCGGCGGCCCTGCCTTCGGTTGGATGCGCCGCGGTGACGACAACGCTGATCTCGGGGAAGCGTTCTACATCGAAGAAGTCGGCCGAGCGCAAGTGATTATCGCGGCGGTCGATGCCGGTGCTCAGCGACGCGGCGCGGATGTCGAGGCGGCCGAAGACCGCGCCGTTGCCGGTCAGCTGACCGTCGCCGTTGAACTCGGTGAAGCGGCCCTTGACGTTCAGCAGGCCCCACATGTTCTTGATCTTGAAGGTGATGGCCGAGCGATCCGGAACGACGTTCCATACGCCGGCCATGTCGGGATCGTTCAGCAGTGTTTCCAGAGTCGTCATCGTCACCTCATCCGTTTTGTCGCTGAGCGCCGCCAGGCTACTCCATCAAGGGAGCGATCCCGACGGGGTCGAAGTACTCGTCGATCCGGTTTATCAGGCCGCTTGCGCCTACCTTGATCACGATGCAGACCCGCAGTGAGATCGATTGGCCGGCATGACCGGTGGCGTGCAGGATGTGCTGCTGGACGAAGCCACTGGTAGATCCGTCGTCGAACAGCTGGCGGTCCAAGATTTCATAGTGACGCTCGGTGGTGGTTGTGATGAACCAGTCGATGACTCGCAGCGCGCGAGCCTTGTCATTGTCTCGGCGCGCACCCACCCGCCACACCCCGATGTCGTCGCTCCACATTCGATCGACCGCCGTCATATCGCTCTTTTCGATCGCCGTGAACAGGCGGTCGGCCACGTCGACGATGGCCTCGGCAGTAGCGGGCATGGGACTGACTCCTATTCGCTGTCGTATCCGGGATGGGCAACGGCTAGTCGATGTCGTACCAGGATCCGCAGGCAGGCAGTGACGTCCTCGGTGCGCTCGTCCAGCTCACCGGCCCGGATAGCGGCGGCAAGACCGATCTCATCGTCGAAACCCAGGCCGGCCAGGGCCGCGCGGGCGTCCGCGTCACCGTCGTCGAGCAGTTCGCGCTCGACGGTGCGCAAGACGTTGGCGGCCACCCTGGCGTGGAAGTTGACCTGTCCGCTGGTCGCCTCCCGCACATCGCCTTCGATGAATTCGGCCACCGCGGCGACCAGTTCGGCCGCCGTCGGCCGCCCGTGCATTGGGTTACCAGACGTCATCTGTGGCCCTTTCGTCGAGCAGGTCGAGCAGATCCCACTCGGTCTCGCAGACCCGGCGCCCGATTGCCGCCAACTCCACCGACCGGACCTGCCCGCTCAAATGCCGCTCCGCCTGGTGACGGCAGATGACCCCCCAGCGCAGCGTGGCCAGCACCAGCCACCAGTGAAACGCCACTCGATCGACGGTAGTCCCGCTGGCCTCTTCGTAGGCAACGAGAAAGCCCTCGATGCTGCCCAGGCCACCGGCTCCCAGGCTGGCCGGAGCGCCGAACCGCCAGGCCCGGATGCAGAACCAGGCGAGGTCTTCGTATGCCTCCCCGACATGCACCAGCTCCCAGTCCAGAACAGCGGCAAGGTCGGATCCGTCGACAATGAGGTTTCCCATCCGGAAGTCGCCGTGCACCAGCACCGCGGGCGACGGTTGGGGCCTGCGGGCGGCCAGCCAGCGAAACCCCCATTCGAAGGTGGCCGTGGTGTCACCCATGTCGTCGAGCCGCTCGCGCCACTCTACGAGCTGGTCCTCGTGGGTTAGACCCGAATCGTGCGCTTCGGCCCGATGGATGGCAGCCAGCGCCTGCGCGCACTGCCGCAGCAAGCTGGCGCGGCCCGCCTGCCCGTCGGCACCGTCGAGCTGTCGCTGGATGCGCCGGACGATCGTCTCGCCCTTGATCTCATCGCAGATGAGAAACGGATTGCCCAGTGCGGCAGGCGAATCGTCGGCGACCAAAATGTGGGGAACCGGTGCGCCGGTCGCGGCAGCAGCGGTCTGCGATCGGGCTTCGAGCTCCATGCCGGCGTGCACGTCGTCAGGTGGGCCGGTGCGCAGGATCAGCGAACGGCGTTGCTCGCCCATGACGGCGTCGAATGCCCAGGTGGTTCTGCTGGCGCCACCGGTCAGTGCGCGCAGATTCTCGATCGCCACACTGTCACTGCCGAGGGCCGTCTCCAGTACCCCGGCCAGCTTGGGCGCTAACTCTTCCAGGTCTTTAATGACCGTCACTTCTTGCCAAACTTGAACAACCGCTGCGCCACCCGGCGGATCTGGATTTCCTCGGCGCCTTCGGTGATCCGGTAGCGGCGGTGGTGGCGGTAAATGTGCTCGAAGGGCTCATGACGGCTATAACCGAGACCGCCGAAGATCTGCATGGCGCGGTCGGCGGCGTCGCAAACCAGTCGGTTCGCGCGGTAGTTCGCCATCGACACTTTGTCGGAGACCTCCATGTGGTGGTTGCGGTCCAAGTGCCAGGCCGCGTACTGCACCAGCAGCCGCACCATCTGGGCTTCGGTCTGCAGCTCGGCCAGTGGCCACTGCACGGCCTGGTTGACCGACAGCGGCTTGCCGAACACCGTACGTTGGCCGGCGTATTCGGCGGCGCGGTCGATGCAGTATTGCGCCGCACCCAGACTGCTGGCGGCCTGCCGAATTCGGTTCTCGTGCAGGAACGTTTGCGCAACTTCCAAGCCGCGATCCACCTCGCCGAGTACCGCATCGGCGGGCACCCGCACATCGGTCAACTCGACTTCGCCGTGGTCGGTGGGCATGTTGAACGTCCACCAGTAGTACGGGACGTTGAACCCGGGCGCGTCGGTGGGCACCATGAACGCGGTGATGCCGCGGGCTTGCCCCGGCTCGCCGGAGGTGCGGGCGAAGATCAAGTCGTGCGTGGCGCGGTGCACGCCGGTGTTAAACCGCTTGGAACCGTTGATCACCCAGTCCTCGCCATCGGGTTTGGCGTGGGTTTCCAGCCATGTCGCATCGGAGCCGTGCTGCGGCTCGGTGAGGCCGAACGCCATGGAGCGCCCCCCGGTGATCAATGCCTCCGACCAAAGGCGGCGTTGCTCATCGGTGCCGAAGCGCTCCATCATGATCACTTGCGGGAAGTTCCCGACGATCGACGACTCGTTCTGCAAGTCGTTGTGCAGACCAAGGCCCTTGTGTGCCAGGTGCTCCCTGATAACGGCCATGTCGACGTTGGTGCCGTCTCGGCCACCCAGCGAGGCCGGCAAGCCGTAGCGCAGCCAGCCCGCCTTGTCGGCTCGCCTGCGCATCTCGGCGAGCAGATCCTCCCACTCACGGGACGGGATGCCGTCGTTGTCCCAATCGGTGCGGGCATGCTCTCGACGCTGGTCGAAGTACTGCACGTTCTCGGCTTGCAGCGGGGCGATTTCGCGCTCGATGAATGCGTCCATCTCGGCGAGCAGCCCCGGAAGGTGTTCTGGCAGAGTGAAGTCCACGGTGATCTCCTTACGCGCCGTACAGAGTTTTCTTCCAGACCGT
>DATIOT010000133.1:0-5514 GCA_035472875.1 Mycobacterium sp. | reverse complement strand
GGTGAGCTGGCAGCGGTTCTGGCCGGCCGCCAACCTCCGCCCGGTCTGTCCGCGGAAGAGTTGCTGTCGCGGTCGTGGTGGAGCGGTCCGGAGATCTTCTTGATCGTCGACGACATCCAGCAGCTACCGGCCGGCTTCGATTCGCCGCTGCACCAGGTCGCTCCCTGGGTGACCAGGGCCGCCGATGTGGGCTTGCACGTACTCGTCACGCGTACGTTCGGAGGCTGGTCTTCGGCGGGGAGCGACCCGCTGTTGCGATCATTGCATCAGGCGAACGCGCCATTGCTGGTGATGGACGCCGACCCCGACGAGGGCTTCATCCGCGGCAAGATGAAGGGCGGTCCGCTGCCCCGTGGCCGAGGCCTGCTGATGGCCGAGGACACCGGTGTGTTCGTACAGGTGGCAGCGACCGAGCTGCGCAGGTAGACCGCTGGCGCTGCGCTGGGGTTGACGGGGCTTGAACCCGGGTCAACCCCAGCGCAGCGGCAATTCCCTAAGCGCGAAAGTCTTTGACGGGAAATTGATTTCGGGGCTGTAACCCGGGGGCAGTTCGAAGTCGGGGATCTGCTTGAGCCATTCTCCGACGATCACGGCCAGTTCTATCCGCGCCAGATGAGAACCCAGACAGCGGTGCGGCCCGCCGCCGAATCCCCAGTGCCGGTGCACCTTTCCGTCCATAACCAAATCGTCGGTCGACATCGCGTCGCTGCCGTCGCGGTTGACCGCGGCCATGCACAACCGCACCTGTGAGCCTGGCGGTAGCGTCATGCCGCCGACGTTGACGTACTCGGTGGTGATCCGGGGCGCCACCGGCGCCGACGGCTCCAGTCGAACGATCTCTTCGATGAAAACCCTGATTTGCTTGGGATTATCGCGTAGGTCTGCGCGCAGCTGCGGTCTGCGCGCCAATTCGAACAGAGAAAATCCGATCGCCGCCGTCACCGTGTCCAGACCCGCCAGGATCAGCAGGTGGCTCATGCCCAGCAGCTCGAGATCAGTGAAGTCGCCCGGGCCGGTCATCACCTGCGACAACATGTCCGAGCCCGGATGTTCCCGGCGCTCTTGGATCGCGCTGACGAGATATTCCAACAGTTCGACCTGCCCGGCCTGGAGCTCGGCCACGGTGAGATATGGCTTGTCGCCGATGATGGCGTCTTTCCAGGCGATCACCCGGTCACGATCCTCCAGTGGCAGTCCATAGAGGTCGAGGAACACCTGAAAGGGGTACAGTCTCGCGAAATCTGCCATCGCCTCGCACTGGCCCCGGCCGGCGAGGGCATCGATCATCTCAGCGGCGTGGCGCTCCAGCACCGGCCGAGACTTACTCAGCGCGTGCGGGCTGAAGTGGGGCTGCAGGATTTTTCGGTAACGGGTGTGCTCCGGCGGGTCGAACGACAACGGGACTACCGGCAGCGGGTTGCCTGGAGGCTGCAGCACTCGTGAGGAAAAGACCTTGGGATTGCGCAGCGCAGCAAGCACGTCCTCGCGTCGGGTCAGGTAGTAGTAGCCATTCATGAACACCACGGGCCCGGCATCTCGCAGTGTCTTCCATCCGACCCCTCGGTCGGCGGCCAACGGCAACGACGAATATTCAAGTCGCGGTAGGTAGAACGTGCCTGGCTGGCCTTCGCCAAGAGTGCTCATGCGCTCTGATCTCCGCTTGTCTGTCTGGTTTTTCGTTTCCTAGTCCCCGACGCAGCCAGGCCGTGCTTGGAACCTTGTCGTCACCGATCTCTGGTGGCACACCAATATCGCATGTGCTTCAAAGGAGCATCAATCCGGCTGGTGGGCGGGTACGAGGTTTAACTGGCCGGCCGTGATCGGCAAGCAATCTTCTAGACTTTGGCGACCGACTAATCTACCTATCGATTTGTCAAGTCCGCTCTGGCGTGTTCCCCGGAGCCGTCGAGGGAGGAAACCTTGTGAGGGTTCGTCTCGAAAAGTCGAAATGCGTCGGGCACGCCCAGTGTTACGCCGTCGATCCAGACCTGTTCCCCATCGACGAGTCGGGCTATTCGATCCTCGAAGAGCGTGAGGTGCGGCCCGAGGATGTGCAGTTGACTCGCGACGGTGTGGCCTCTTGCCCCGAAATGGCGCTGATTATCGAAGAGGACTGACGGCCTGTAAGCGGATTTGTCGCCCAGGCTGCTGGTGGCCGCTGAGCTAAACCGATAAGCAAACTGCGGATGAACAATAGTTGGCCGGGAATGAACACTCGTTGGCTTGGCGTGAATAGTTGGCATCGCCTGTCGGCGTGTCGGATATGAGCAGCTAATGTCTTCGGCGAGCGGCAGTTCAGGCACAAGCGAGCTGTCGCTCGGTTGCTGACAGCGGGGGTGAACGAGGCGGAATGTGCATGTCGTTACTGGCCAGACGTCCGGCAATCCTGGTGGCGGATCACCCAGTCGGGCGCAGCGGCGGCGTGCACCACAATGTACCGGCTAGCGTGCCGACTCGGTTTGCTGGCCGAAAGATACGAGTGACTTCCATGGGTCTGCGGCCCACAGATAGCGATTGATTACGAGGTCGTGAGTACGACCACCAAAGGTTCTTATGTGACAGCCGAGATTGCCACCGCGATCACGGTCAACTGAGGAGGACGCGGTGTTGGACTTCGGGGCGTTACCGCCCGAAATCAATTCCGGTCTCATGTATGCGGGCCCGGGGTCGGGGCCGATGATGGCCGCGGCTTCGGCCTGGGATGCGCTGGCGGCAGAATTGGGCACGGCGGCTAGTGGCTACAGTTCGGTGATCTCGGAGTTGACCAGCGGACCGTGGGTGGGGCCGGCGTCGGCGTCGATGGTGTCCGCGGTCACACCGTACGTGAGCTGGGTCAGCGCGGCGGCCACCCAGGCCGAGGAGACGGCCAACCAGGCCCGCGCGGCCGCGGCCGCCTATGAGACCGCGTTCATGATGACGGTGCCCCCGCCGGTGATTGCGGCCAACAGGGTTTTGTTGATGACGTTGATCGCGACCAATTTCTTCGGGCAGAACACCCCGGCGATCATGGCCACCGAAGCCCAGTACATGGAGATGTGGGCCCAGGACGCCGCCGCCATGTACGGCTACGCCGCCTCGTCGGCGGTCGCCTCGCAGTTGGCCCCGTTCACACCACCGCCACAAGCCACCACCCCGGAGGCAGCGGGCGACCAGGCCGCCGCGGTTGCCCAAGCCAACGCCACACCGGCCGGCAACTCCGCACAAACCGTCGCGAGCATCACCCCGCAGCTGGCCTCCGCCACCGCAACGCCTCAAGCACAGGCCGCGGCGGCCACTACGGGACCATTTACTTGGTTGCAGAACTTAATCAACGGTTTCCTGACCGACGGGTTACCTACCCCGACCAGTCCCTGGTGGCAGGTCCAACCCTCTGCGTACAGCGCAATCATTAAGCAAACGCTGCAGGCCTATTTCGGGGTGGGTATCGGGAACTTTGGTTGGAGTATGGGGCAGCAGTTGTTCAACCCGGCCGGCGCCCTGGGAACAACGGCCGGCTCGGCTGGCGCCTTCATTCCGACACCGCAATTCGCCTCCTTAGGCGCCGGTGGTTGGAGTTGGCACGCGGCGAGCGTGCCGACGGCAAGCCTGTCGTCGGCCACCAAGATCGGGGGTCTGTCGGTACCGGCGAGTTGGGGCGGCTCGCCCGGCGCTGCAGAACAGGCCGCCACGAAGTTGGTGAGCGCCAACTTGGGCTCGCCGGAGGGAGCCAACGGCGCTGGAGTGAACGCCGCGATGCGCGGAGTCCCGCTGGTCGGGGGGCGCGGCGCGCAACGCGCGGGCAACATGGGTGTCCGGTATGGATTCCGCTACAGCGTGCTCACCCGTCCACCGTCGGCAGGATAAAGCCATGAATAGGGTGTTGTCCGATAATGACTATTTCGCAGCGATGGGGCGCTGCGCCCACGATCGAATTAACATTATTAGCAACCGCATCCCGAAGGTCTTGAGCCGGAAGGTTATTGAGGAGGAAATCACATGTCGTTTGTGACGACGCAGCCAGAGGCGCTGGCCGCGGCGGCGGGCAGCTTGCAGGGGATTGGCTCGACGATGAGCGCCCAGAATGCTGCGGCTGCCGCGCCGACGACGGGGGTGATGCCGGCGGCCGCCGATGAGGTGTCGGCGCTGACCGCAGCGCAGTTCGCCGCGCATGCTCAGATGTATCAGGCCGTCAGTGCTCAGGCCACGGCCATTCACGAGATGTTCGTCAACACCTTGGGCATGAGCTCGGGGTCATATGCGGCCACCGAGGCCGCCAACGTGATCGCGGCCGGTTAAGGAGTCAGTGGTGATTGATTTTGGTGCGTTACCGCCAGAGGTCAACTCGGCGCGCATGTATGCCGGTTCGGGGTCGACATCGCTGATGACGGCGGCCTCGGCGTGGAATGCGCTTGCCGCCGAGCTGAATTCGACTGCGGTGGGCTATGAGAACGTGGTGACTCAGCTGTCCAGCGAGGAGTGGCTGGGGCCGGCCTCGACGGCGATGGCCGCAGCGGTCAGCCCGTATGCGGAGTGGATGAGCACCACCGCCGCTCAGGCCGAGCAGGCGGCCACCCAGGCCAGCGCGGCCGCGGCGGCTTTTGAGACCGCGTTTGCCTCGGTGGTGCCGCCGCCGTTGATCGCGGCCAACCGCACCCAGCTGGCCCAGGCGGTGGCGACCAACGTGTTGGGGCAAAACACCGGGATCATTGCCCAACTCGAGGCCCAATACGGTGAGATGTGGGCCCAAGACGCCACCACGATGTACACCTACGCGGGTCAATCCGCGTCAGCGACCAAGGTGACGCCGTTTAGCACGGCGCCACAGATCGCCGACCCGAGCGCCCCGGCCAAACAGGGCGCCTCGGTGGCGTCGGCGACGGGCACCTCGGCTGGCAACGCGCAGTCAACGCTGTCACAGATGGTTACCTCAACGCCGAATCAGCTGCAAAGCCTCGCGTCGCCGACGACGAATGCCACCACCAACCAGTTCAGCGGCTTCGGGAGCGAAATCTGGTTCCTGTTGACCGGGCAGACCCTGTTTCCGTCCAACCTTGGCCAGCTGCTCAACGGCTACAGCCCCTACGCGGGGTTCTTCTATAACACCGAGGGTCTGCCCTACTTCAGCGTCGGTATGGGCAACTTCGGTGTCCAGATGGCCAAGTCGGCGGGCCTGCTCGGCGGCGCGGCACCCGCGGCCGCCAAGGCCGCCACCGGTGCCGCACAGGGCCTGGGCGGGCTGGGCGGCGCGCTCGGCGGCGGCGGGCAGGTGGCCGCCGGTTTGGGCCAGGGGGCCCACGTCGCAGGCCTGTCAGTTCCGCCCTCGTTCCCCGGGGCATCGGCGGCGCCGGCACTGGCCAAGCCGATCTCTGCAGTCCCGGTCAGTGAGGTCATCACCGCACCGGAGTCCGGGGCCGGAAACCTGGTCGGCGGCGTGCCCGCGACCGGCGTCGGGGGTACCGCGCGCGGCGTCGGCGCAGGCCCCCGATACGGCTTCAAACCCACCGTCATGGCCCGCCCACTCTCCGCCGGATAACC
>DATIOT010000132.1:0-8123 GCA_035472875.1 Mycobacterium sp. | reverse complement strand
AGGCCGGTGCGCTGCGCCTGGGCATCGCCCGGGCACTGATCGTGGCATCGCCGGACGATCGGCCCCCCTTGAAGAAGGCCGGCTTCCTCACCCGTGATCCGCGCGCCACCGAGCGCAAGAAGTACGGGCTGAAGAAGGCCCGCAAGGCGCCGCAGTACAGCAAGCGCTGATCAGCCAATCACTTTCTGGCTGCAACCTCGGGATACCACCTGGGTAACGGGGATGCATCGGTGCGGCGTGTCTGCGCACGAACACACACGGTTTCGGCCAGAAATGAACGGGCATGTTAGGTGAACGACCGTCAACTGTGAGAGGTTTGTCCGCATGGGTCGACTATTCGGCACCGACGGTGTTCGCGGGGTCGCCAACCGGGAATTGACCGCCGAGCTGGCGCTGGCGCTGGGCTCGGCGGCGGCGCGACGCTTGGCGAGTTCGGGCGAACCAGGCCGGCGAGTCGCCGTCATCGGCCGCGATCCGCGCGCCAGCAGCGAGATGCTAGAGGCCGCCGTGATCGCCGGCCTGACCAGCGAAGGTGTAGAGGCGCTGCGGGTCGGTGTGCTTCCGACACCCGCGGCGGCGTACCTGACCGGCGCCTACGACGCCGACTTCGGGGTGATGATCTCCGCGTCGCACAACCCGATGCCCGACAACGGCATCAAGATCTTCGGCCCCGGCGGCCACAAACTGGACGACGACACCGAGGATCAGATCGAGGAACTGGTCGCGGCCGGACCTGGGTTGCGCCCGGTCGGCGCCGGGATCGGCCGCATCGTCGACGCCGAAGATGCCGCGGACCGCTACCTGCGCCACGTAGGCAAGGTCAGCACACTGCGGCTCGATGGCTTGGCCGTGGTCGTCGACTGCGCCCATGGTGCGGCGTCGTCGGTGGCACCGCGCGCCTACCGCGCGGCCGGTGCCCGGGTCATCCCGATCAACGCCGATCCCGACGGGCTCAACATCAACGACGGCTGTGGATCGACGCACCTCGATTCGCTGCGGGCAGCGGTGGTCGCCCACCACGCCGACCTGGGCCTGGCGCACGACGGCGATGCCGACCGGTGCCTGGCCATCGACGCCAACGGTGAACTCGTCGACGGCGACGCCATCATGGTCGTGCTGGCGCTGGCGATGCAAGAGGCCGGCGAACTGGCTTCCCACACACTGGTGACCACGGTGATGAGCAACCTCGGGCTGCACCTGGCCATGCGCTCGGCCGGCGTCACCGTGCGCACGACCGGAGTCGGCGACCGCTACGTCTTGGAGGCGTTACGGGCCGGCGAGTACAGCCTCGGTGGCGAGCAATCCGGTCACATCGTGATGCCTGCGCTGGGCTCCACCGGCGACGGCATCGTGACCGGCCTGCGATTGATGACGCGCATGGTGCAGACCGGCTCGTCATTAACCGACCTTGCCTCGGCGATGCAGTCGGTGCCACAGGTGCTGATCAACGTCGAGGTCGCCGACAAAGCCACCGCCGCCGCCGCACCCGCCGTGCAGACCGCAGTCGAGCAGGCTGAGGCCGAACTCGGTGACACCGGTCGAATCCTATTGCGCCCCTCGGGAACTGAACCGATGATCCGGGTGATGGTGGAAGCGCCCGAAGAAGACGTCGCTCAGCGCGTCGCTACTCGAGTCGCCGAAGCGGTAAGCGCTCAGCGCTGATCCGCGAGTTGGGAACCCCGACGCGGAGTCGGGCGTCGGATTAGGCATGAGATTCGACAATCGAGTACGAGATGCCACTTTTGCCCGCACCGGAGTCGATGTTGCCGCGGTGCATAGGGTCGCCGACCAGTTGGGCGCTGCCGCCGAACTCATCGACGGCGCGGTGGGCGACCACTTGACGAGGTTGGCTTTCAGCGGGGCCAGCGCCGGTCGGGCGCACACCGTGCGAGGCGATGCGTTGCGCGTCGAGCTGGAGCGACTGGCGGCGCAGTTGTCGCAGTGGTCGCGGACGTCAGGCGAGATCGCCGTTGCTCTGCGGGCCAGCGCCGACCGCTATGCCGACGCCGAACTGTACGCCGCTGCGCGGATCGCCTGATCGTGGCCGACCGGTTAGACGTCGCCGAGCGCCTCGCTGAGGGCCGGCCTGCCGTCGAGCACACACAGACTTACGTACGGGCTTGCCAGACGCTTGGCTACGAACATCCCGACTTGACGTCGCACCCTTCCCAGATTCGCGACTGGTATGACAGCGAAGACGGCCTCGACCTTCGCGCGCTCGACCGCGACTGTGCCGAGCTGCGCGCGGCGGGCGCTGCGGTCGCCGAAGGCCTGCGGATACATCGTGCCCAAGTTGCCGAGCTGGCAGCGGCATGGACAGGACCGGGAGGCGACTCTGCGGTTGGGTTTTTGCAGCGTCACTGCGATGCCGCAAATATGGTGGCCACCGAAGTACGCGCCGCGGCCCAGCGGTGCGAGTCGCTGCGTGACAACCTATGGTTTCTGCTCGACTCAAAGGTCGCGACTGCCATCGCCATCGACGATCGCACACGGCCGCAGCGACCGGCGTGGTTGGCCGCCGCCGCTGCGGTCACGACCGGGGTGGGGGATCGGCCGACGGCTGAAGAGGTGATCCAGCACCAGATAAAGCCATACGTAGACAACGATGTTCGCAACGACTGGCTGACCGCGATGCGCTCGTCGCTGGCCGGGGTCGCGGCGTCGTACGACATGGTCACCGACAGGATGGCCGCCGCGCCGTCGGCGTGCTTTGAGTATCCCGGCGATCTCGGGCCCGGCTGCCAACCGCTCCAATCGGCCCCGTCGAGCGAACCCGCGGTAACAGCGGCGGTTGCGCCCGCCGCTCTCATGCCCCCGGCAGTCACGCCCGCCGCAGCTGCGCCCCCGACGGTCGCGCCCGCCGCAGCTGCGCCCCCGGCGACTCCCGCGCCGGCTCCGGACTTGGGCGCCGCGCTTGGTGATGCTGCGGCCATGCCGACCGGGGTGGGAGATTTAGGCGGCGGACCGAGCGGCCTTGGCGGTCTTGGCGGGCTTGCCAGCCGGATCGTTGATGCGATGGGTGGTCTGCTGGGTTCGGCGGCTGGCCAGCTCACCGACCCGTCGGGCCTTGACGATGCGCTGGGGTCCAAGGATCCATTCGACGAGGATCCCTTCGATCCTGCCGACGAGCACGACGACGTTGATGACAAGCCCGATACCGAGGCTGACCCACCCGACGAGCCAGACGAGACCGAAGAGGCTCGAAAGGTTGATGGGCCGCCGCCGGTGGATGGGCCGCCGCCGGTGGACGGGCCGCCGGCGGTGGATGGGCCGCCGCCGGTTGATGGGCCAGCGCCGGTCGACGCACCCCAGCCGGCTGCCGCGCCGCCGCCAGCCACCGAGGCCGCGCCGGCCGCTGGACCGCCGGCCGGCGGATCAACGCCATGTGAAATCGCCGCGGACCAGCTTCCGCAGGCAGGGCAGTAGCAGGTCAGGCGGGCCGCAACTGAAGTACTTCCTCGACATGGCGTACGGATTCCTCGGGGTCGGCCGCCAGGGGGCTTACCAACATCGTGGTCACGCCGGCCTCGGCGAAGGCGGCCAGGCGTTCGACGATGAATCCGCGCGGGCCGACCAGCGACATCCCGCGCACCAATTCGTCGGGCACCAAGTCGGTGGCCTCACGTTTGCGGCCCGACAGGTATAGCTCCTGGATCTGGTTCGCGACTTCGCCGAACCCGTAGCGCGTGGCCAGGTTGTGGTAGAAGTTGCGGCCTTTGGCGCCCATGCCGCCGATGTAGAGGGCCAGTTGCGGCTTGACCCAGGCCAGCCGTTCTTCGACGTCATCACCGATGGCCAACGACGCGTGCACCATGACGTCCAGCGGTCCCAGCGAGGGATCCCGTTTGGCGGTGCCGGCCGCCAGAGCCTCGCCCCAGACCGAGTCGGCTTTCTCCGGAAGGTAAAAGACCGGCTGCCAGCCCTCGGCGATCTCGGCGGTGAGTTCGACGTTCTTTGGGCCCAGCGATGCGATCGTTATCGGAATGCGCTCACGCACAGGGTGATTGATGAGCTGCAACGGTTTGCCCAAACCCGTCCCGCGGTCCGCGGGCAACGGGAGCTGATAGTGCTTGCCGGCGTATTGCACTCGTTCGCGGCGCCACACTGCCCGGCAGATCTCCACAATCTCGCGGGTGCGGCCGATCGGGGCGTCGAACTCGACGCCGTGAAACCCCTCTATCACCTGCGGCCCGGACGTGCCGATCCCAAGGCGAAACCGGCCGTCGGACACGAAATCCAGGCCCGCGGCGGTCATCGCCAGCAGCGACGGCGTGCGGATGTAGATGGGAAACACCCCCGAAGCCAATTCGACGGTGTTTGTCTTGGCGGCAAGATACCCGAGCTGGCTGACCGCATCGAAGGAGTACGCCTCGGCCACCACCGCGACGTCGATGCCGCCTTTTTCGAGTTCGACCACGCGATCGACGGCCTCGTGAAAGCCGCGCGAATAATCCAGAGCGATCCCGATTCGCATCAACGACAATTACCACGACCGCTACGGCGTGCCGCGATGCGGTGCTTCAGGACCCGTGGGTCGGCGCTGAGGCCTGCGAACGTGCCTGTCCAGTACTCCGCGAATCGTTGACCGTCGCCGTTGAGCCGCAGGATGTCATTGCCGGTGAACGAGACTGGGCCGTCCGGACCGCGGCCTGTGCCAACCCAGTGGCCTGCGACCAGATCCCCATCGGACAGCGGACCGATTTGAATAGCAAAGTTCAAGTCCGCCATCATGTTTCGCGTCTGCTGGACAGTCTGCTGAAGTTCGTCCGGTCCGTGTACGTCTCGGTCAGGCCAATGGCCCACGAAGTCCTCGGTGACGATCTCGGTCGCGATCGGTTGGCCGGCCCAGGGCTCGGTGATCCAACGCTCGTAAAGCGCTTGCACAGTCGGCATAGTGCGCGATTTACCCACTTGTCGGCCGGAATCACTTCAGCAGCGCGACGATTTTTTCTTCGGGGGTGACCGGTGGGGCCTCAGGGTCCATCGGGACCGTCTTGGGCAGGTGCACGTCGGGATCGGCGAAGTCGCGATATGCCTTGTCGCCGCCCAACGTAGCGAGCAGGTACCCGGTCAGCAGCGCCCGAACCGATCGCTGTGTGCGGCGGTGCGGGCCGGGCAGCCCGACGACCTTCGTCAGCCGCCGGCCCTCAGCCAGGCCGCCGGGTTGGGCTTTGCTGACGATGCGCGGCGTGGCGGTATCCCAGGCGCGGGAAAGCGCCAGCGCGTTGGAATTCAACGTCTTCCGATCTCCCGGCGCGGTCAAGATCAAACCCGGTACCTTCAGCGTCGCGGCCGGCTGCTCGGCCGGGGGACGGGTGACGGTCGGGAACACTGCCGCCACTGACTTTGGTGGCAGGCCGCCCGGGCCTCCCATCCCGGCCGCGGCGAAGACGGCGGCCGAGGCACCGAAACCGTGGCCTACCACTCCGAGCTTGGCGGGGTGCACGCTGATATTGCCCGGCCCGAGGCGCACACCCGCCACGATGTCGAGGGCGGTACCGAGATCGAAAGCCAGGTTGAGCACGGAAGGCGCCAGGCCCCGCTCGGTGTCGGGAGCACCGGCCACGATGCCCCACGACGCCAGATGCTCCAGCAGACCCGAATAGCGGGCGGTCGCCGTGAGCCAGTCGTGACCGAAAGCGACACCGGGCAGGTTCAGTCCCGCTTCTGGGGTGTACACGACGCCTGGCAATCCGGCAAAGGCGAGGTCACCCCGCAAAACCCGATGTGGGCCACGGCGGCTGAGGGCTTTGACAAGATTGCGGGTGCGGGCCACCCGTCGACGTTAGCGCACCTCTACCAGCCCCACGCGCCAGAGCACCGCGTACATGTGGCGCAGCGGAATGGCCAGCAAACGAGCAGTGCCATCCACCAATGGGTCGCCCCCGGCGTCAATCGGCGGTCGACGAAGCCGCTTTGGAGCGGGCGCCAGCGTCAGCTTCGGCGCGGGTGGGGTCGTCATTACATCGTCGTACAGAACAGCAGTCATGATTTTCTCCTGGAAGATGCGGGCGGGCGGATGATCCTTTTTTGGTGTGTCCGTGTTTGGAATTGACATTTGTTAACTACGGGCACCGCTGAGTATCGCGACTGACATTGTCGTGGTACTCCTTGGATACATTTGCCCTGCTTAATTATTTTATGCGTGATGAAAAGAAACGATGGCAATAGAACAGTTGCGGTTGTGCAGCGATCATCCCTGCGATGAAACCATTGAACTGCAATTTCATTGGCCTGAAGCGGTTGCTGCAAAACCTTGTGCAAACGTGATCAGGCGGGCGTCAAAGCCGTCGTCCTTTCCGCTGGCTCGGCAACCTTCTGGTGGTTTGCCAGCTCTAGCCTATATTCGGTAAGTTTATATAGTTGATTTGCTGACACAATGAAGCAAACGAAAACGTCAGAAATACATCAGGTAAAAAAAGAACCGTCTTTTAGGAACTTGGTATGAATTGAACGTTTCCGGGCGGTATCGCCCGCCAGCTTGGCATACCGTGAAGCCGCCGCCGCTGTGCCCACGACCGTGATTATGTTTGCTTGTTCAGCGAGTTTTGTGACGGCCTCGTGCAGGGTCGTCACGGTGATGGGTTCGATGATGCGGGTTCCCGCGATGCGCCGGGACTCTTCGGTTTGGTGGCGCGACCAGACCCCGCTGTAGCCGTCGTCTGTGGGGCCGATGATGGCCAGGGGTTTGTCGTGTAGCGCGCTGTGATTCCACCGCCGCGTCAGCCAGTCGATGGCGTTGTGGACCATCGCGGGTATGTGCCCGTAGTAGTGGGTCAAGACCATTGCGGCGTCTGCCTCGATGGCCGCGTTTCGCAGTGCCTCCACAGGGCGTGGAAGTGGTTGACCCTCAAGGGTTTCGCTGTAGTGCGGGAGGTGGGCGAGGCTGTCGAACACGTTGAGCGTTATTTCGCTTGGTGAGCTGAGCGCGGCCGCACGGGTAAGCGCACGGCTGACCTTGCTGATAGACATCCCGGCGATTACCAGCACCGTGGTACTGGTCACTTTCGTCCTCCGTACGCAAGAGCCGTCATCGCGGCCTGGCCAGTAGATTCGTCCTGGCATTGGTCGATGGGGTGCCAGTTTGTTTCCTGCATAACTCAATCGTCTGAGCAGTGATCGAGGGTGTCGATGTCGTCGCGCACAATGGGGCGCGCGTTTCACTGTCCCTGCGTACGACTATGTGTGCGCCGCTGATCATGCTGTGGCGGCGTTGTTGACGGCAACACCGTAATGTCGGCTGCGTTGTCCGAGAAAACATCGACGTCGGCTTCGGCTCGTATCACGATCGACTCGTCGGCTGGAAGCGTAAGGCCGGCAACAAAATTAGCCGAAGTAAGGAGCATCATGATTGGCTTTCTCGGCCAGCAGCTATGGAAAGGCAAGCTGGTATCGGGTGTTTTGACCATAGTTTTGGGCGCCATGGTGCTCGTATGGGCCGGCCCATCAATCCTCATCGCCTCCACCATGTTCGGTGTCTACCTGCTGGTGAGCGGTTTCGCAGAACTGTTTTTGGCGTTCACTTTGCCGCGGTCCGCGGCCTCACGGGTCATGCTGTTTTTGACCGGCGCGCTGTCTCTTGTCTTGGCGATATTGTCCTTCCGCCACTTCGGCGACGCCTACGCAGTCTTGCTGCTGGCGCTGTGGATCGGAACTGGTTTCATCATGCTGGGTGTTTCAGAAACTGCGGTCGCCATGAGCGAGCGCGATCTGCCCGGGCGGGGCTGGTACGTCGTTCTTGGCGTCATGTCGGTGATCGCGGGCGGCATCGTGCTTGTTTGGCCGTTCGATTCGATCCTCGTGCTTACCATCGTTTCGGGTGTGTCACTGGTGGTCCTTGGTGTGATCCAGGTCGTGCAGGCATTCCAGATCCGCAGCGACACCAAGGCCGCGCGCGAGACAGTTGATTCACTATCTGAGCGGGTGGCAGCGTGATGACGCAACACCTGCCCGCCCGCCCGATCGGGCGCGGCGACCCCGTCTTTACCAGAGTCGATAGCAAGGTGCTCGAGCCTGGTGTGCGTGATTTCCGGGTGCATGACATGAACGTGACTATTCGGTTGAACTTGTTGGGTTGGCAGTTGGCCAGCTTCAAGATTGATCTGGATATGGGGAAGTTCGGC
>DATIOT010000131.1:0-1829 GCA_035472875.1 Mycobacterium sp. | reverse complement strand
CCCGCCAAACGATCGACGAGACTTACGGGTCACTGGAGGGCTACCTGCGCGACTCCGGCATCACCGCGGCCGACGTGGACAGGCTGCGCAACGCGGGTATCTCTGCGACCGACGTGGACAAGTTGCGCAGCGCACTGCTCGCCTGAGCCGGCCGCCGCAAGGTAGTCCTACAGCTTGAATCCGGCCTTCTGCGCCGCGGAGAGGTCGGTGATGTCGGTCCACTGGGCGGCGATGTCCTGAACCGACGGCGGCGTGTCGAAGTCGATGCCGTCGTTCTGGAACAGCGCGACGCGCTGCACCTTGCCACCGCCGACGACGAAAACCGATGCGCTGTCAGCGCATTCCTCGGTGCACAGGTAGGCCACCACGGGTGCGACGAAGTCCGGCGTGAGCTTCTCCAGCACTTCGGGCGGCATGATGTCTTGAGTCATCCTGGTGGCCGCGATCGGGGCGACCGCGTTGGCGTTGATGTTGTACTTGGCCCCCTCCAGCGCCAGCGTGTTGATCAGACCCACCAGGCCCAGCTTGGCCGCCCCGTAGTTGGTCTGGCCGAAGTTGCCGAACAGCCCGCTGGTGGAGGTGGCAACGACCACCCGGCCGTAACTCTGCTCACGGAAATGCGGCCAAGCGGCGCGGATGACGTTGTACCCGCCGTAAAGGTGCACCTTGAGCACGGCGTCCCAGTTCTCGAACGACATCTTGTGGAAGGTGCCGTCACGCAGGATCCCGGCGTTGCTCACCACACCGTGCACCGCGCCGAACTCGTCCAGCGCGGTTTTGATCATGTTCGCCGCGCCGTCTTCGGTGGCGACGCTGTCATAGTTGGCGGCCGCACGGCCACCCGCGTCACGGATCTCGGCAACGACCTGGTCGGCCATCGCCGATCCGGCGCCCGTGCCGTCGCGGGCACCACCGAGGTCATTGACGACGACGCTGGCGCCCTCCCGGGCGAGGGTAAGGGCGTATTCACGGCCCAGGCCCCCACCGGCTCCGGTGACGACGATGACGCGATCCTGCACTCCGGGCATAAGGTTCCTCTCTCCTATAAGGAATCGGGGCTACGGGGTCGGTAGTCGGCACCGGCACCAGCCGGGCCGGTATCTCAAAACAGCCTGCGAGCCATCTTGAAGGCCCGCTCGGTGTACGGCGGGTAGATAACGCTCGACAGGTCGGGCCGGGTCGGTTTGGTCAGCACCGACTTGTGGTGGCTGAACTCCTCGAAACCGAATTTGCCGTGGTACGCACCCATACCCGAGGCGCCGACCCCGCCGAACGGCAGCTTGGCCGTCGACACCTGAAAGGCAAGATGGTTGACCAGCATGCCGCCGGCCGGCACCTCTTTGATCACCCGCTCGCGGACGTCGCGCGACTTGGTGAACAGATACGCGGACAAGGGCTTGGGCCGCGAGTTGACGAAACGTATTGCGTCGTCGAGGGATTGGACGGTGACCACCGGCAGGATCGGGCCGAAGATCTCGTTTTTCATCAGCGGCCCGTCCGGATCGGGGTCGACGACAACCGTCGGTTGGATTCGCAGGTTCGACGCGTCACAGCTGCCACCGACGGTGACCTTGCCATCCGCGCCGGAAAGGTAACCGCTGAGCCGGTCGAATTGGCGCTGATTGACAATGCGCATCCCGTTCGGATCGTCTTGTGACCGGAACTTGGTCAGGGCCGCGCCGATCTTGCTGACCAGTTCGTCGCGGATCGTCGCGTCGGCCAGCACGTAGTCTGGCGCCACGCAGGTCTGGCCGCCGTTCAAGATCTTTATCCAGGCAATCCGCTTGGCCGCGACGTCAATGTCGGCGTCGGCCGCCACGATCACGGGG
>DATIOT010000130.1:0-2858 GCA_035472875.1 Mycobacterium sp. | reverse complement strand
CTGCCAAAAACCCGCCGCGCCGGGTATACGACTTCCCTATCGCATCAGGATCCGGATCGAACAGCTCACCCAAATCCCAGCCCCGGTCGGCAGGAAAATCCGACACCACATCGCGACCTTCAACCACCATCTCCCACAAGGCCTCCGGAGAATCCACCCCACCGGGATACCGGCACGCCATCCCCACCACGGCCACCGGCTCGGTCGCTGCGGCCAAGTACTCGCGGTTGTCTCGCTTCAGCCGCTCGTTTTCCTTGAGAGACGTGCGGAGGGCCTTGACGAGCTCTTGTTCAGTGCTGTTCATAGGACCGGGCCTTTCGTGCTGCTCCGAACGGGCGAAGCCGCGCAAGTGCGCTTGGATGAAAGATATCTGCGCCCGAACGAGTCGAATTTGACAGTTGGGTTGACCGTCTCGGCACACCCCGGGTCATTCGCCTCGCCGACCACAGATCACGCCTCTCGGAAACCCCCCGCCAAACTTTCGTCGCTTCATCGCCGTCACTTCCGGATGGCGATGTCTACGAGACGAGGGAAAGTCCACACGCGCGCATCAGTGCCAACGCAGCAGCACGAGTTCGGAACAGAAGCCAGGACCCATCGCCATCATCAGGCCCGCGCTTCCGCTGGTCGGCGGCTTGGCGATGGTGTCGCGCAGCACATGCAGCACCGACGCCGACGAGAGGTTGCCTACCTCGCCGAGCGAACGCCAGGTCAGTTCTAGGGCCTCGGGTGGCAGGTCGAGGGCCTCGTTGATCGCTTCGATGATCTTGGGACCGCCGGGATGGACAACCCAGGCGCCCACGTCGGTGGTGGTCAGGCCGTGGGCGGCCAGAAACGTGGTGACGTCCGCACCGATGGATTGCTGCACGATAGCCGCCACGTCCTTCGACAACACGAGTTCAAACCCCGCGGCGCCCACGTCGTAACCCATAGTGCCCAGCGAGTCGGGGTAGAGAATGCTGCGCGAATCGATGATATCCGGGCCGCCGGCACCGATCTGCTCGGCGCGACGCTCGCCGACTGCGACCACCGCTCCGGCCCCGTCAGCAAACAGCGCGCTGCCCACCAGACCGGCCAGCGATGGTTTGTAGCCGGGGTAGGTAAGTGAGCAAAGCTCGACCGATATCAGGGCCGCGACACCGTCCGGCGCACCGCGCAGGTAGTCGTGCAGCCGGGCCGTTCCCGCGGCCCCGGCCACGCAGCCCAGGCCGAACAGCGGCACTCGCCGCACGTCGTCGCGCAGCCCCAGGCGCCCGGCGATCCGGGCATCCAGCGACGGGACCGCGAGTCCGGTAACCGTCGTCGTGATGAGTGCGTCGAGGTCCTGTGGTTGCAGGCCTGCCTCGTCAAGTGCGCCCGAAAGCGCCTCACAGCCGAGATCCACAGCTTTTTCGATGAAAACCCGGTTTGCCTCGGTGAAGTCGGTCAGCGCCAAATACCTCTCCATCGGCAGGACCACGTGACGACTATTGACCTTGGCGCTCGCATGCAGCTGCCGAACGATGTCTTCGTAACCCTCGAAATCCGGAATGCTGAGAAAAACGTCGGTGAGCTCTCGCTGGGAATAGCGATACGGCGGCAAGGCACCGAACACCCCTGCGATGACGCTCATTGGTCCCACCCCTTGGTGACGAGGATCTTGGTCGAACGGTTCAACCAGATCGCTTAGAGTTGAAGTCTAGTCGGCTTGGAATTGCCAGGCGGCGAAACCCCAGATCCCGCTCAACCCGCCCGCTGCTGGCGCAGCCGCTCCCTCAGCGAGTCACAGCAGGCCAGGACCGCATCGAGTTGATTGGCGACTTGACTTGGCGCGGTACCACCCCTGGCATCGCGCGACGACACCGAGCCCTCGATCGTCAGCACCTCGCGGACCTGCGGTGTCAGCTCGTCGCTGATGGCGGCAAGCTCGTCGTCGGTCAGTTCCTCCAGCCCGATGCCACGCTCCTCGGCGGCACGCACGGCCGCACCAGCGGCCTCGTGTGCGGATCGGAACGGAACTCCCCGGCGCACCAGCCATTCAGCGATATCGGTGGCCAGCGTGTACCCGGCCGGGGCCAGAGCTGCCATCCGCTCGACGTTGAACGTCAGGCTGCCCACCAGCCCTGCCATCGCCGGTAGCAGCAGCTCGAGCTGGGCCACCGAGTCAAACACCGGTTCCTTGTCTTCCTGCAGATCCCGGTTGTAGGCCAGCGGCTGGGCCTTCAGCGTCGCCAGCAGCCCGGCCAGGTTTCCGATCAACCGCCCTGACTTGCCGCGAGCCAGCTCAGCAATGTCCGGGTTCTTCTTCTGCGGCATGATCGAGCTGCCGGTGGACCACGAATCGTGCAAAGTGACGTAGCCGAATTCCGTCGAGCTCCAGATGATGACGTCCTCGGCGAGCCGGGACAGGTCGACGGCGATCATGGCGAACACGAACGCGGCCTCGGCGGCGAAATCCCGTGCCGCGGTCGCGTCGATGGAGTTATCGGCAGCGGCCGTGAAACCCAGATCAGCGGCGATCGCATCCGGGTCCAGGCCTAGCGACGACCCCGCCAGCGCTCCCGAGCCGTACGGTGACACCGCGGCGCGCTCGTCGAAGTCGACGATGCGGTCCACGTCGCGCAGCAACGGGTGCGCGTGCGCGAGCAGATGGTGGGCCAGCAGGATCGGCTGAGCCGACTGCAGATGGGTTTTGCCAGGCATGATGGCCGTCGGGTGGGCGGCGGCCTGGGCGGCCAGCGCACCGACGACGTCGAGCGCTCCGGCGGCGACCCGGCGCACCGCGTCGCGAAGCCACATCCGGAACAGCGTCGCCACCTGATCGTTGCGCGACCGGCCTGCGCGCAGCCGGCCGCCCAAGTCGGGCCCGACCCGGTCGA
>DATIOT010000129.1:0-3344 GCA_035472875.1 Mycobacterium sp. | reverse complement strand
CTCAATCCTTTCGCGGACAGGCCATCTTTTTTACGCTGACGCGCCGCACGGTGAAGTAAACTTCAGATAACATGCGGATTCTCTGAATAACCCTCACTGCTCAGCATATTCATTCGTGCTCCGTTGGACCGAGTGTCCCCTTGACAGCACTTCGGGCTTGAAACGTGCCATCCTTCCCAACTAAGGAAGTATGCACGAAACTCGGGACGGTTCATGCTCCGCCATGATAGAGATGGCACAACGCAACAGTGCCTCACCAGGTCATTTGGAGATGCACGCACAAAGGGCAGCGACAATCCCTTGACCCCACCCGGCTGATGCGCTTGCCTGAGTGGGCCGGCAGACGATGGCATCGGGCTTAATAAGGAGAGCCATGCGCGGACGATCCTGGTTCGTCGTTCTGGCGGTCGGCGCGGTTGTCGCCGGCTCGCTCGCGGCCGCTGTTCCGGCCGCTGTCGCCACCCCCGGGCCCGCCACTGGAGGCCCAGGCGCCTTGAGCCACTTCGACCTCGCCCGAAAGGACTGTCTGGGCACGGCCCGCAACACGACGTCGAAGATCTGGTACACGGTCGCCGGCGGCGTGCTGTCAGATGTCTATGCCCCGACGATCGACACGACGAATGTCGAGACGATGCAGTACCTGGTCACCGACGGCTCCTCGTTCACTGACCTGCAGACGCGCGACACGACCTACACCGTCTCCGCTGATTCGACCGGAATGGTCTGCACAGTCACGTCCACGGCTAAGACCGGCGCCTACCGGCTTACCACAACGTACCTCACCGATCCGGCGCGTCCGAGCGTCGTTGTCCAGACCAGCTACACGCCCCTGACGTCGGCCGCGGCCAGCTACCGGGTCTATGTCCGGCTGGACGCGACAGTCGGCGGCAACGGTGGCGGCGGCAGCGGCAACGGCGGTGCCGACAACGCGGTCATCGACACCACAACTGGTTCGCCGGTGCCGGTTTCCTACGACACGAACACCAAGACAAACGCCGCCAATCGCGATTATGCCGTGCCGAGCTTCCTGGCCCTCCGGGCCGACCAACCGTTCGGCGCAGTGAGCAGCGGCTTCGTCGGCACCCCGTCGGATGGACTCACCCAGCTCGACTCCGCGCATACCCTGACGCCGACCGATTCCGCTCTCGGCGGCAATGTGGAGCAGACAGCGCAGGTGCGCTTCGACAAGCACGGCGACGCGATGCTCGCCCTCGGTTTCGGCACCACGCAGGCCGACGCCGTCGCCACCGCCAGCGCCACGGCCGGCCGGCCCTTCGGGTCGCTGCGCGGCCAGTACCGGTCGGGGTGGCTTTCATACGACGACGCGCTCAATACCCCATCTGGAAATCTCCCCGGCCTCACGCCGGCCCAGCAGGCGGCCGCAGTGAATGAGTACTACGTGTCCGCCAACGTGGTCAAAGCGAGCGAGGACAAGACATTCCCAGGGGCAATCGTGGCCTCGATCGCCTCGCCGTGGGGGCAGGCGGTCTCCGCCGGCGACCCGGCCAACACCTACTTCGGCTCCTACCGGGAAGTCTTCTCCCGCGACCTCTATGAGGCATGGACCGGGCTGTTGACGGACGGCGATCTGGCCACCGCCCGCGCCGCCACGAGGTTCCTGCTCGAGAAGCAGCAGCTCCCCGACGGGTCGTTGCCACGCAACTCGTTGGTCAACGGCAAGCTTGCGCCGGATTCCTTCAACACCCAACTGGATGAGGTTGCCTATCCGATCCTGATGGTGTTGCAGTCCGGCCTGGCCGGCGACGCCGGACTGTGGCCGCACGTACAGGCGGCGGCGAACTATTTGATCGCGCACGGGCCGTCGTTCGGGCCCGAGCGTTGGGAGGAGCAGAGCGGATACTCGCCGTCAACCATCGCGGCCGAGATCGCCGGGCTGGTCGCAGCCGCAACGATCGCCCGGCAGCACGCTTCTCCTGCCGACGCCCGGATCTGGCTCGCGACCGCGGACCAGTACCAGCGATCCATCAAGGGCTGGACCGTCACGACGAACGGCCCTTTGTCGAGTCAGCCGTACTTCATCCGGCTTTCCAAGACCGGTGATCCGAATGCGGCGATCAGCTACAACGTCGGCAATGGCGGCCCGACGCTCGACCAGCGCGCGGTCATCGATGCCGGATTCCTCGAGCTGGTTCGCCTCGGCGAGCTGTCGGCCACCGACCCGGACGTTCTGAACTCGCTGACGGTGGTGGACAAGACCATCGAGAAGCAATCGGCGAGCGGCTCGGGGTGGTTGCGCTATAACGGCGACGGGTATGGCGACTGCCATCTGCTGCCGGACCACGCGTGCCCGCTCGAAGGTCGGCCGTGGGCGCCGTCGAACATGGGCACCGGGCACCCCTGGCCAGTGCTCTCTGCCGAGCGCGGCGAGCATGACCTGGTCACCGGGCAGGCGACGTCGGCAGGCCAGCTGCTCGCGGCGATGGGCGCTATGTCCTCCGGGGTCGGCTTGGTACCCGAGCAGGTGTGGGACGCGCCTAACGTTGCCGCGTCGCCCTTCGGCACTGACCCGACGATTGCGTCGATCGGCTTCGTCAACGGCAAGCCCGACGGCTCCGCTGCACCTTTGACCTGGGGTGCCGGCTCGCTGGTCCGGCTGACGGCCGATCTCACCGCGGGACGCCTGCTCGAGCGACCTGCCCAGACCGTCGACCGCTATATCACCCACACCCAGCTGGCGACCACGCTCACCGTGACCTCGCCGCCTGACCAGACGGCGGCCACCAACCCGATTCATGTCGCGGGAACGGCCGTGCCCGGCGCGACCATCGATGTAGCGGACGTAGGCACGGGGACGACCACGCACGCCAGTGGCACCGCTGCCGCCGATGGGTCATTCAGTTTCGACATCGCGCCGCTGATCGGCAACAACGTCCTTGTGGTCACCAGTACGGCACCCAACGGCGGTACCGCCCAGGCTGTTCGGACGGTCGTCAACGACGTCGTCCAAGGCACGTTGCTCTTTGACGCCACGGACCCCACCGGCGACGACAACGGACCCGGCAATTACGCCTATCCGACGTCCTCGAACTTCAACGCCGGCGCGTTCGACCTGACCGATTTCCAGGTCTACGACACCGGCACTACCGTGACCTTCCGAGTCCAGACCCGCGACCTGACGCCGACCTTCGGCAGCCCGCTCGGCGCGCAACTCATCGACGTCTACGTGCACCAGCCGGGTGCGTCGCCGACGTCGACAGCGGCGTCCTTCCCGCAACGCAATTACACGATCGCGCCGGAAGACGCATGGAGTCGGCTGCTCGAAGTACAGGGCTTCGGCCAGCGCTTCGTCGATTCAACCAATACGAACACGGTGGGCACCATCA
>DATIOT010000128.1:0-4889 GCA_035472875.1 Mycobacterium sp. | reverse complement strand
CACGCGCGGCTGTCACATGCTCGTCACATTTCGGGGCGCTGTGCCGTCCTTCCAATCACCCATGCAAACCGTCCCGCTCGAGGGAAGTGAGAAAAATGAGCCGGATACCCACACACACCGTCGACGATGCCCCGCAGGCCTGCCGCCACCTGCTCGAAAACGTCATCCAGTTCTCCCCGACAGGACGTCCGCTGAATCTGCACGGCCAGATGGCGCACTCCCCTGCTGTGCTCGTCGCGTATACATCGCTGCGCGCGGCGACCGCCGAGCATGGCACCGTCGGCCCACAGCTGTCTGCCGCGCTGATGCTCGCGGCGGGCAGCGCCGTGGGCAACGACTACGTCGTCGCGATCACCAGCCGACTTGCCCAGCTCGCGGGGTGGACCGACGAGCAGATTGGGGCACTGCGTGCGGGAATCGCGACCGGAGACCACAAGGTCGACGCGATTGTCGGACTGGTCAGGGAGGCGACCGCCAATTCGGGGAAGGTGACCGACACGACGTGGAGCAAAGCAGTCGACGCGGGCTGGAACGACCAACAACTGACGGAGGCCTTCGCATATCTTGGCCTGGCGGTGTTCACTGCGTACTTCCTCAACTATGCGCAAACCGATCTCGATGTTCCGGTGGCCGCGCTATGACCGGATCTGACCAGCCGCGGGTGGACTTGGCGCAGGTGAGATTTGTGTCGACAGCGATCGAACCGATCGCCGCTTTCTATGCCGCACTGCTGGGCGTCTCGGTGCCACTCAACGAGCACTACCTCGAGGTGCCGGCGGGTCCGGCGTCGGTCGGATTCTCGAAAGCCGGGTTCACCGAGGACCGCGGCCCGCATGTCGCAAGCCCGGCAGGCCTGGCGACCCAAGAAGGAGAGATCATTCTCGATTTCACCACCGACGACGTCGACGCCGAATATTCGCGAGTCGACACCCTTGGCGTGACCTGGGTGATGCGGCCCACGAACCAACCATGGAGCAGAAGGTCGATGCTCTTCCGCGACCCGCACGGTCACCTGATCAACGTGTCCTCCCCAGCGACAAGGTAATTCACGCGTTGAGCACGCGCTCACCGATGACCCTCTGGTCACGCAGGATGGCCACCTCGTCTTCAGAAAGGCCCAGACCGCGCAGGATCTCGGCGTTGTGCTGGCCGAGCGTCGGCGGGGCGGTGCGGTGGTGTCGGTCCGGTCCGGGGGTGATGCGAAACGGCCAGCCGGGATAGCGGTGCGGACCGGTGACCGGATGCTCGAGCTCTTCGTAGTATCCGCGAGCGTCGAGCTGGGCTCCGACATAACTGTCATACATCTGGTCGCCGGTGATCACCTGCTCTGCCGGGATGTTATGCGCTTGAAGGGTTTCGACGATCGTGGTCGGCGTCTGCGTTCGGGTCCAGCCGGCGACGATTTTGTCGAAAACATCGTGGTCGGCTTTCTCGTCCAGCAGGTCGGAGCGGCCCAGCACTGCGACCAGCTGCGACCAGTCGGTGTCGTCGCGCACGGACAGCGCCACCCAGGAATCCTCGACGCTGGTCGGATAGACGCCCTGCAGGTAGCCGCGCTGGCGGTTGCCTTCCCGTGATCGAACGACACCATTCATCGAGTATTCGATCACCGGCTCGGCGGTCACACAGGCACCGACCTCGATCTGGGCGATTTCGATCAGTTGCCCCACACCGGTGCGGCTGCGGTGCTCGAGCGCGGCCAGCAGCGCGACACCGGCATGCACTCCGACGACTGGATCGGCGGGCCCCTGCGGATTGCACGGCGGCCCGTCGGCGTAGCCGGTGACCGCCGACATCCCGGAGGTCTGCTCGATGTTCAGTGCCCAGCCGACGTAGTCGCGCCAGGGGCCCTGCAGCCCGAACCCCGGCATCCGGAGCACGATCACGTCGGGCTTCAGCGATACCAGCGAGTCGTAGTCCAGGCCGAACTGCTCGACCACACGCGGCGAGAAGTTCTCCACGACAACGTCGGCCTGGGCGGCCAGCCGCCGCGCGATGTCGAGGCCCCGCTGTGAGGTCAGGTCAAGCGTGAGGTCCCGCTTGTTGAGGTTGGTGCCCTGCCAAATGGCGCTGCGCTCATACCAATCGTCGCCCTCGTAGGCGAACGCTCCCGAATAACGGTGACCGTCGGGCCGCTGGATCGACTCGACCTTGGCGATATCGGCACCGAACGCGCCGAGGTAGCAGGTCAAATACGCCCCCGCCCAAAACGTGGTCAGGTCGAGCACTCGCAGTCCGGCAAACGGCAGGGATCCCGCTGCGGGCGAAAGCGATTGGCCGCCAGCGGCCCACCCCGCGGGCCGCGCGCCCAAGCGGGGTGCCGGACGCGGCTGTGCCACGGGGGTTTTCGAGAACCTGAACGGTGGCCCGGGACGTTGGAATGACCGGCCGCCGCGCCCACCCTCGACAAAGAACTCGCGCTCGGCGTACTGAGGACAGTCCAGCACCGTGGCGCCGTCGTTGACCGGGGCGGCCGGAATACGCAACGCCTGGCCCAGTTCGACGATCTCCGCGACGGTTTGACTGGCGAGCAATGGCTCGGCCTTGGCGAAGAATTCGGCACGCTCGGGGCCGCCCAGCATGATGGCGATCTGATGCTCGCCGTAATCCGGCAGGCCGAGCATCGCGCACACGTCGAGCCAGTGCTGACCCGTCAGGCAGTTGATTCCCACCCAGCCGTCGGCGGCCCGGACGACGCCCAGCATGGGGGCCGACCGCAGGTTAGCGGGCAAGCCCAGCCGTCGCATCCGCTGCGCCATCAGCATCGGATACGGCAGCGTCGAGAGCAGCGCTTCCAGCTGCGAGACGTCCACTTCTCTGACGCAGCCGGCAGGCTGCAGCCGCAGCGCGGTCAGCGCGCCCAGCGTGCCGTAGGCGCCCACGACGTACTCGGAGATCCGGGCACCAACCTGTACCGGTGGGCGCTGCGGATCCCTGGCGCCGATCCAGCCCGACGCAGCTTGCATGGTCAGCGACGTGGCTTGCCGGTGACGCCACGGTTCGCACTGGCCGAAGTGGGAAATGCGGAGCAGCACCAGGTTTGGGTTGAGCTGTTGCAGGGTGTCGACGCCGAGTCCGCAGTCCTCCAGCGTTCCCGGCGCGAAATCCTCGACGAGCACGTGCGCCTGCGCGATGAGCTCGCGAGCGACCGCCATGTCATCGACCTGGGAGAGGTCAAGCGTGGCACCGCGTTTGCCTGCGTTGAGGTACTCGAATAGGCCGCAGCGCTGCGGGTCAACACCTCCACCGGGGAACGGGCCCCACCGCCGCAACGGGTCTCCGGCGGGCGGCTCGATCTTGATGACCTCGGCACCGAGGTCGACGAAAAGCTTGGTGGCGTAAGGACCTGAGATCTCGTTGGCGAGTTCGACGACGTGGAGCCCGGCGAGGGGTCCCGTCATGCGGGGATCCCGATGGCCTTCACCTCCATGTACTGATGTAGTCCGCTTATTCCGCCACTCTCACGCCCGAACCCGCTCAATTTGAAGCCGCCGAATGGCGCGTCACCGGGACCGCAGCCGTTGACCGCGACCTGGCCAGTGCGGATGCGGCGAGCAACAGCGACGGCTCGGTCCACGTCGCCACCCCACACGGCGCCGGAAAGTCCGTACCGGGAGTTGTTCGCGATCGCTACCGCGTCGTCGTCGTCACGGTAGCTGAGCACCGTCAACACGGGCCCGAAGACTTCTTCCTGTGCGATCGTCGAATCCGGATCGACGTCAGTGAGAATCGTCGGTTCGAAGTAGAAGCCGACATCCAAGCCGGGCGGACGACCGCCACCGGTCACCAGCTTCGCTCCGTCGCTGACCGCCCCGTCGACGTGCGCCTTGACGCGCTTTAGCTGTGCCGCGCTGATAAGCGGGCCCATCTGCGCCGCAGGATCTTTGGGGTCGCCGACACGCACGGCGCGGGCAAGCGCGACAAGCCGATCGACGACCTCATCGTGCAACGAATCGGGAAGAAGGAGGCGGCTGTGCAGGATGCAGGCCTGCCCGGCATGTAGTGAGCAGCAATCGAACAGCATCTGCTCCAGCATTTCGTCGGTCACATCGGTGTCGTCGAGAACGATGCTTGCCGACTTCCCGCCGCACTCCAGCAAGAGCCGCTTCATGGCGTCGCCTGCGGCTCGCATGACCTCACAGCCAACGGCCGAGCTGCCGGTGAAGCTGATCATGTCGATTCGCGGATCGATGGTGAGCAGCTTGGCGGCCTCGATACTGGACGGCGTGACCACGTTGACCACGCCCGGCGGGATGTCGGTGTCCTCGTCGATGATGCGGGCGAGTGCAAGTCCGGCCAGCGGCGTCAGCGGCGATGGCTTGAGCACGACGGTATTTCCTGCAGCCAGCGCATTGTTCACCTTCATGACGTTGAGACAGTGCGGGAAGTTCCACGGCGTCAGAATCGATACGACCCCGAGGGGCTCACGACGTAGCACCGTCGTTCCGGCACCGATTCCGGCCACCGGCTCGTCGGTCAATTTCGTGGCGAGCTGGGCCGCGTGCATGGACATGTATCCGGCGCCGTCGATTTGCATCAGGCGTTCATTCGCGACGCAGCCCCACTCCACCTGCGACAGCGCGAAGAACTCGTCTGCATGCTTCAGCAGTGCCTCGCCGAGCTGGTTGAGGTAGCCGGCTCGGTCTTCGGGGCTCATGCCGACCCATGGTCCATCGTCGAACGCCCGGCGCGCGGCCGCGATCGCCTCGCCGACCTGCGCGACGCTGGCGTCGGGCGCGGTGGCGATGGTCTGCTCGGTGGCCGGATCGATGTCGTCGTAGCGACCGTCCTGCGGCTCGACCCACCGTCCGTCGATGTAGAGCTGATAGGTATCGACAAGAGGTCCCGGAGGTGGTAGCTCGGCCATTTGCTTCCCTCATCCAAACGTC
>DATIOT010000127.1:0-5016 GCA_035472875.1 Mycobacterium sp. | reverse complement strand
GGGGCCGCCGTGGTGGAGGGGGTATTGCCACAGCCGGAAATCGCGGAGCAACGGATTCCGGTGCTGACGGCGCTGCTGACCGCAGCACTGCCGAATGCGGGCTTATAACAAGCAGTTACAGCGAGCCGATGCTGGACTGCGGGTTGAGCGCGAATCCCCAGTCGAACAAGCTGCCCGCTTGATCCCAATACGTCGGTCCGCCCTGTTTCACCAGCCCGTACATCATGGCGACGACCAGCCGGCGGCCACCGCGGGCGGCGGCGCCGACGAAGGTCTTGCGGGCCGCGTTGGTGAACCCCGTCTTGCCGCCGATGGCGCCGGGATAGCGCTGTAGTAGCTCATCCTGGTTGGTGATGGGCTGATCACCGTTATCGCTGGGGAACATGGCCGACGACTCGGAGGTGATATGCGCGAACACCGGATTGGCCATCGCAGCCCGGAAGATGACGGCCAGGTCATGCGCCGTCGAAGCCCCGGAGCCGTTAGGCCCGTCCAGTCCGGACGGGGTCGCCGCGTGGGTGTTGGTCGCTCCCAGGGACGCGGCTTTGGCGTTCATCTTGGCCACCGTTTCATCTGGGCCGCCCAGCATGTGCGCCAGCGTGTTGGCTGCGTCGTTACCCGAAACCAGCAGCAGGCCGTCAAGCAGTTGGCGCGCGGTATAGGTGCGGCCCGGTTTGACGCCGACGCAGTTGCACTCGACCTGGTTGTCGGCGACGTCGGCGACGACGGTGGAGTCGAGACTCACCTGGTCCAGGACCACCAGAGCCAACAGCACCTTGATGGTGCTCGCGGGCGGGTGGGCCACATTCTGGTCGCGATCGGCCAGCACCTGACCACTGTCGAGATCGGCCAAGATCCAGGTCTGGGCGGGGCCGTCGGGGATCGGCACCGAGCCGACCGGCTGCATACTGTCGGCCGACGCGGTGGCCGCGCTGATGGTGACACCGCAGGTACCGACCGCGAGCAGAGCAGCGACCGCAGCCATGAGCTTCCGCATGGGCGCAAAGTTTAACTTCCAGGCTCGCGTGACGCCTATTTCGCCGGCAACGCCTGGCTCACATCACGGGCACCACGGCGGAACGGGGCAGAAAGGCAGGGTCGGCAGCGGTAGGTAGGACGTTTGCGTAGGTACAGGCCCAGGCGGAGGCGGCTGCTTAAACGGAAGCGAAGACCAAGAGTAGAAAGTGCCGGTGCCGACGTCGTGTACACCAGTCGAGTCCCAGCAGAAGTCGTGGCAGACACTCGCGTCCCAAGGAAGCGGTCTGCCTGCCGGATCAGGGTCGCCTGGGCACCACCGCATGCAGGCTTTCCCCGCGCGCAGTCCCCAGAGTCGGCCTGCGCGAAATGTGCGGCCGACCCCCAACCGGCCAAACCCAAACCGCTCCACACCAACAGGGTCGTTGCTAATCCCACCATTCCCGCCTTCATAACCTGGGATTATTCTCCGCCGCAGTTTTGCGCGGTACGGCAAAAACCAAGGCATCGGACTCACGTTGGCCAGGGCTGGCGTGGGTTGTCCCTGGCGTGTTGCCCAGTTGGGCCGCGGTGTTGAATCGATGCATGTTGAGCCTGGCCGAAATTTCCGACCGCTTGGAGATCCAGCAGCTGCTGGTGGACTATTCCACCGCGATCGACCAGCGCCGATTCGACGATTTGGACAAGGTGTTCACGCCCGATGCCTACATCGACTACCGGGCGCTGGGAGGCATCGACGGCCGCTACCCCGAGGTGAAGGAGTGGTTGTCGCAGGTGCTGCCGAGCTTCCCGGTGTATGCGCACATGCTCGGCAACTTCTCGGTCCGCATCGACGGGGATAGGGCGTCGTCGCGGGTGATCTGCTTCAACCCGATGGTGCTTCCGGGCAACAAAGATCAGGTGCTGTTTTGCGGGCTGTGGTACGACGACGAGTTCGTGCGCACCCCCGAGGGCTGGCGGATGACTCGCCGGGTCGAAACGAAAGTCTTCCAGAAGGTGATGTGAACCAGGGCTAGGCGAATTTCTGGCGCATTTCTTTCCGAGACCCTCGTTCTGGCACAATTGGCGGCTGTCCGCCGCGCGACCCACCTGACGGGTGCTTGCGCGGCCGGTCAGACACGCGAGGCAAAACCGGATCCGGGCATCCCGCCCAGGTCGCTGAATTGCAGCGTGACGCACACAGGAGAAATCGCTTAACCATGGCTGTGAAGATCAAGCTGACTCGGCTTGGCAAAATCCGCAATCCTCAGTACCGCATTGCCGTCGCCGACGTTCGCACCCGGCGCGACGGCCGCTCGATCGAGGTCATCGGCCGGTATCACCCGAAGGAAGACCCGAGCCTCATCGAGATCAACTCCGAGCGTGCCCAGTATTGGCTTTCTGTGGGTGCGCAGCCCACTGAACCCGTCCTGAAGCTCCTGAAGATCACCGGTGACTGGCAGAAGTTCAAAGGGCTGCCCGGCGCCGAGGGCCGCCTGAAGGCCGCCCCGGCCAAGCCCAGCAAGCTGGAGCTGTTCAACGCCGCGTTGGCCGCCGCCGAGGGTGCACCCACTACCGAAGCCGCGAAACCCAAGAAGAAGGCCCCGGCCAAGAAAGCCGCTAAAGCTGTCAAATCTGCCAACGAGACCGGCAGCGAGGCCGCCGCTGAACCCAGCGATGAAGCCGAGAAGACCGACGCGCCGGCCGAGGGCGGCGAGCAGTCCGAAGCGACCACCGAAAGCTGACTGGCGCAATGAGTACCGTCGTCGTCGACGCTGTTGAGCATCTAGTCCGCGGGATCGTCGACAACCCTGACGAAGTCCGGGTGGAGCTTGTGACGAATCGGCGTGGGCGGACTGTCGAAGTACATGTCCATCCCGACGATCTGGGCAAGGTGATCGGTCGCGGGGGACGTACCGCGACCGCGTTACGTACGCTGGTCGCCGGCATCGGTGGCCGCGGTATCCGCGTCGACGTGGTGGACACCGACCAGTAGCGGAGCGCTGCTCATGGAGCTGCTAGTCGGGCGTGTAGTCAAAGCGCACGGCGTTAGCGGCGAGGTGGTCGTCGAGGTTCGCACCGACGATCCCGCTGCTCGCTTCGCGTCGGGTAGTACCTTGCGTGCCAAGGATTCCCGTGCTGGCGGCCAGGAGCGCAGCTATGTCGTCGCTCACGTTCGCGAGCACGGCGGGCGGCTGCTGGTGCGATTGGCCGGGGTGGACGACCGTGCCACCGCTGATGCGTTGCGCGGCAGTTTGTTTGTGGTGGATTCCGATGACCTGCCGCCGATCGACGAGCCGGACACCTACTACGACCATCAGCTCGAGGGCTTGCACGTCCGGACGACGACAGGGCAGGATGTCGGCGTCGTTGCCGAGGTGCTGCACACCACGGCTGGTGAGTTGTTGGCGGTAGAGCGTCCGGACGACGGCGGGGAAGTACTAGTGCCGTTCGTCAGCGCGATCGTCACGTCGGTGTCGCTGGAGGACCGCATTGTCGAGATCGATCCGCCCGAGGGCCTGCTGGATCTCGGGTAGCAGGTGCGCATTGCCATGAAGAATTGACATGAAAATCGACATGAAAATCGACATTGTCACGATTTTCCCGACCTACCTGGACCCGCTGCGACAATCGTTGCCGGGCAAGGCGATCGAGTCGGGCCTGGTCGACTTGCAGGTGCACGATTTGAGGCGGTGGACCCATGACGTGCATCGCTCAGTCGACGACGCGCCATACGGCGGTGGTCCCGGCATGGTGATGAAGGCGCCGGTGTGGGGCGAAGCGCTGGATGAAATCTGTTCTGGCGAAACGCTATTGGTTGTCCCGACCCCCGCTGGCGCACTGTTCACGCAGGCCACCGCCCAGCGCTGGAGCACCGAAAAGCACCTGGTGTTCGCCTGCGGCCGCTACGAGGGCATCGACCAGCGGGTCGTCGAGGATGCCACCCGACGGATGCGGGTCGAAGAAGTCTCGATCGGCGACTATGTGCTGCCGGGCGGAGAGTCGGCGGCCATAGTGATGATCGAAGCGGTGCTGCGGTTGCTGGCCGGAGTTCTCGGCAATCCCGCATCGCATCGCGATGATTCGCACTCGCCGGACCTGGACCGGTTCTTGGAGGGGCCGAGCTATACCCGGCCGCCGAGCTGGCGTGGCCTCGACGTCCCCGACGTCCTGCTATCCGGTGATCATGCGCGAATTGCCGCCTGGCGTCGGGCGGTCTCGCAGCAGCGCACCCGCGAACGCCGGCCCGATCTCTCTAGCGACTAGTAGATGGGTGTGGGTCCGATCCGGCCGTTGGGAAATATCGCCCTGACAGCATGGGTGATCGTCTCTCGCGCGGTGGCGTCATCGGAGGTCTGCAGCGACTGGACCACCATGACGTAGCGGCGGTCCGCGCCGATCACGCCGGTCGACAGATGCATCCAGGCGCTGCCGATACAGCACATCCAGCCTTGCTTGACCGCTACCGTTTCGGCGTACAGACCCTCGGGGATGCCGAATCGCTGTGGGTAGCCATCGATTCCGTTCGGGGTGGACTGTGCCAGATCGTTGACGATGATCTTGGCTCGCTCCGCTGGTAGCCCACCCGACCCGTCGAGCAGCACGTCGTAGTAGTGGATGAGGTCAGTCATCGAGCTCATCGTGTTCCACCAGCGCCCGTCGCTGGGCGGGGTGGTGGATGACAGTCCGTATCGGCTGGCGACCTGGGTGATGATGGCGTCTCCGCCGCCCTGATCCCAGAACTTCTCGGCGGCGCCGTCGTCGGATGACTGCAGCATGACGTCCAATGCCTGGTGGTCCTCCGGGGACAGGGTGGTCTTGCCCTTGGATTCCTGCAGCAGCAGATCGTCGGCGATGAAGAGCTTGGCCACCGACGCGGTGCCGATAATCTGGGTATTGCCGTTGGAGACCAGCTCATGCGTCTTGCGATCGAGGATGGCTACCGAGAGGGTGGCACCGCTCGCCGCGGCTTCGTCGGTTGCCTGCTGGATGCGTGCCCGCAGTCCGTCGAACCTGGCGCTGGGCACTGGCTCTGGTGGCCCGGCCATCGTGATGGTGTCC
>DATIOT010000126.1:0-6614 GCA_035472875.1 Mycobacterium sp. | reverse complement strand
AGGCGGTGGTGGAAGCCGCGCGGTCGCATGCGGTCACCCGATGACGCAAGCTCAACTGGTCAACCCCGCGACCGAGGAAGTGCTGCGCTCCGTCGACCTGCTCGACGCCCCCGCGGTCGACGACGCCGTGCGCCGCGCCCGGGCGGCCCAGCGGCGCTGGGCGCGGTTGTCGCCGGCGGAGCGGGCAGCCGGCCTGCGGGCATTCGCCGCCGCCGTTGACGCCCACATCGACGAGCTGGCGTCGCTCGAGGTCGCCAATTCGGGACATCCCATCGCGTCGGCCGAATGGGAGGCCGGCCACGTCCGCGACGTGCTGGCGTTCTACGCCGGCAGCCCGGAGCGCTTGTCCGGCAAGCAGATTCCCGTCGCCGGCGGACTCGACGTCACCTTCAACGAACCGCTAGGTGTGGTCGGCGTGATCACGCCGTGGAACTTCCCGATGATGATCGCGTCCTGGGGCATCGCGCCGGCCCTGGCCGCAGGCAACGCCGTGCTGGTCAAACCGGCCGAGTGGACGCCGCTGACCACGATCCGGCTCGGTGAGCTGGCGGTCGAAGCCGGACTGGACGAAAGCCTGCTGCAGATACTGCCGGGAAGGGGCGCGGTAGTCGGGCAGCGGTTCGTCACCCATCCCGACATTCGCAAGATCGTGTTCACCGGGTCCACCGAGGTCGGCAAAAAGGTGATGGCTAAAGCGGCCGCTCACGTCAAGCGGGTGACGCTGGAACTTGGCGGCAAGAGCGCCAACATCATCTTCTCCGACTGCGACCTGGAGCGTGCCGCGGCGACCGCGCCGGCCGGGGTGTTCGACAACGCCGGGCAGGACTGCTGTGCGCGCAGTCGGATCCTGGTGCAGCGCAGTGTTTATGACCGGTTCATGGAGCTACTCGAGCCTGCGGTGCGCGGCGTCGTGGTCGGGGACCCCGCATCCCGCGACACCGAGATGGGCCCGCTGGTATCGGCGGCGCACCGCGACAAAGTCGCCTCCTATGTGCCCGACGACGCCCCCGTCGCGTTTCGCGGCAGCGCGCCATCCGGGCGCGGATTCTGGTTTCCGCCAACGGTTCTGACTCCGCAACGCACTGACCGCGCCGTCACCGACGAGATCTTCGGCCCAATCGTCACCGTGCTGATGTTCGACGACGAGCACGATGCCATCAGGCTGGCCAACGACACCGCTTACGGCCTGTCGGGATCGATCTGGACCGACGACCTTTCCCGCGCGTTGCGGGTGTCTCGGGCGGTCGAATCCGGCAATCTGTCCGTTAACTCGCACTCGTCGGTCCGCTACAACACCCCGTTCGGTGGATTCAAGCAGTCAGGTCTGGGCCGTGAGCTCGGCCCGGACGCACCGCTGCATTTCACGGAGACCAAGAACGTGTTCATCGCGATCAGAGAGGAGGGGGGGTGATGGACCTGACGCAGCGCCTCGCGGGACGGGTGGCAGTGGTCACCGGCGGTGGTGGCGGCATCGGCCTGGCCGCGGCCCGTCGGATGCATGCCGAAGGCGGGAGAATCGTCGTCGGCGACATCGACGGCGACGCCGGTGCTAGCGCTGCCGACGAGCTTTCGGGTTTGTTTGTGCCAACCGATGTCTCCGACGAGGACGCAGTCAACGTGCTGTTCGACACCGCAGCCGAAACTTACGGCTCAGTCGACATCGCATTCAACAACGCCGGCATTTCACCACCCGAGGACGATCTGATCGAAACCACCGCGCTGCCCGCGTGGCAACGAGTCCAAGACGTCAACCTCAAATCGGTGTACCTGTGCTGCCGGGCGGCGTTGCGACACATGGTTCCCGCTGCGAAGGGTTCGATCATCAACACCGCGTCGTTCGTCGCGGTGCTGGGATCGGCGACGTCGCAGATCTCCTATACCGCATCCAAGGGCGGAGTATTAGCCATGTCACGGGAGCTGGGGGTGCAATTTGCCCGACAGGGCATCCGGGTCAACGCGCTGTGCCCGGGACCGGTCAACACCCCGCTGCTGCAAGAGCTTTTCGCCAAAGACCCCGAGCGGGCCGCGCGCCGGTTGGTGCACGTGCCGATAGGCCGCTTCGCCGAGCCCGACGAAATCGCCGCTGCAGTAGCATTTTTGGCGAGTGACGACGCGTCCTTCATCACCGCATCGACGTTCTTGGTCGACGGCGGCATCAGCTCGGCCTACGTCACCCCTCTCTGACCGCCGCACTGGCGGGCCCGGCCCCTACGCAACGGTTCCACGGTAGACAGGGCTCGGCGTGGTGGCTGTGGCCCAGGTCTGCGGCACCGACAACGTCCCGATCGCCGTCGCGCGACCGAACCCCGCGGTGATCGCCGCGCCGCGAGCACCACCCTGGTCTGGTAAGAGCCACCGCAACGCCGCTGCCTTATTGAGTGAATTCAGGTGGTTGATCGCGAGGTCCAACGGCACGCTCAATGAACTCAGTTTTGACAGAGAGAACGTCGCCGGCGAAAGGGACGCATCGAGCGTTGTCGGCGGTGACAAGGAAAGCGCCTGCACCGCTTCGGGGATTGTTGTCATCACTTGGTGGCCAGCCGATATGAGCTCCGGCGCCGATTTCACAGCCCAGGTGCTGGGCGCTTGGGTGACGGCCCCGCCCTGGTTGGTCGGTCCCGCGGTAGTGGGCGGTGAGGTGAACGGTTTCATCGTCGAGGCAGCGGCCGAGGCTCGGGCATAGGCGTACATGGCTTCGACGTCCTGGGCCCACATCTGTTCGTAGTCGGCCTCGGTATCCGCAATTGCCGGGCTGGTTTGCCCCAGGCAGTTCGCCTTGGCCAGCGATGTTCGCTGTGCGCGATTGGCGCCGATCGCCGGTGGGGGCACGATCGCCGCTAACGCCGTTTCGTGAGCGCTTACGGCCGCCCTAGCCTGGATGGCCGCCTGCTCAGCCTGTGCGGCAGCGGCGTTGAGCCAATCTATATAGGGTGCCGTGGGTTCGGTCACTGCCGTCGACGCTGGACCGCCCCATCCCGCTGCCAGCTTTGAGGTCACCGCCCTGTAGTCCGCCGCCGCGGTGCACAGCCAGATGGCCAACCGTTCCCATGCCGTCACGGCCTCGATCATCGATCCGGAGCCGGGACCTGCATACATTCGACCGGAGTTGATTTCCGGCGGTAGCATCGCGAAATTCATTACTACCTCTGCCTGACTACGGCGGTATGAGTTGTTGTTGAAAACATGGACTCTCCGCTTGCCCATCGGCCGATCGCTGCGGCAGCACTGTGAAACTCGGTGCTGACAGCGCTTGCCTTCGGCGCCGATGGCCAGGTCTGCGGCACTGACAATGTCCCGATCGACATGCCGCGGCCGAAACCAGCAGTAGCTGCCGCCCGGTTAGCACTGACGGACTTGGCCGCACCCGTAATGGCCACGGCAAGAGGTACGCTGGCATCCTTGGCGAACCCCAATCTCAGAACACTCAGTTTCGACAGCGACGATGACATTGATAAAAGAATCGTGTTAAACCGCTTGGAAGATGCTGAGGATAGCCGCTTCAGTGCTTGGGGCAGCGTTGAGATCAGTTGAGTGCCACTCGATACGATCTCTTGGTCCACGGTTGGTGTCCCGGACGCTTCGGCAGCGACCGCCCCTTGCGGGGCCAGCTCCCCGGCAGCAGGCGGTGATGTGAATGGCGTCATCGTCGCGGCAGCCGCCGAGGCATCCGCATAGGCATACATAGCGGCGGCGTCCTGGACCCACATCTTTTCGTAATCGGCCTCGGCCGCCGCAATGGCCGGAGTGCTTTGACCCAAAGAGTTCGTCGCGACGAGCGAGGTCCGCAATGCGCGGTTGGCGGCAATCGCCTGCGGGGACACCGTGGCCGCAAACGCCGACTCATACGCGTCGGCGGCAGCCCGGGCTTGGATGGCCGTCCGCTCGGCTTGTGCGGCGGCGGCGTTGAGCCACCGTATGTACGGTGCCGCGGTTTGGCTCATCACCGTAGCCGCTGCGCCTTGCCATCCGTCTGTCAGCCCCGAGGTCATCGACTGGTAGCTCGTTGCCGCGTCATACAGCGCCTGGGCCAGCCTGTCCCAGGCTGCGGCGGCGCTCAGCATCGACCCCGATCCGGGGCCTGCATACATCCGACAAGAGTTGATCTCCGGCGATAAGGTTCCGAAATCCATTGCTATCTCTTCGTGCCCGCGACTGGGGAGGTCGCTTCGAATGTGTGCAGAGTCGAGTCGCTGAAAACCATGGATTACTCCTTCAAGACACAGATGTAGGGTGAAATAGACCGACAATGCGCGTTGTCGTGGTGTCGCGTTGTGGCCGAGGCCCTTACCCGCGCTGGTCGGCGAGCCATTCGGCGCAAACCGATTCGCTAGAGCGTCGGCGATCGCCTCTTCGCATTGCACCGGCACAAACAAACGCGGCAGCTAACGCGAGTTCACCGTTCAACGGCCGCTGCGCCGATCAGCGGCGGGCGACGCAGAATTGGGCCAAAAGGTCTTGGCCGGCAAGGACAGTCGCGGGAGCACGCGAGCATGCGTCACCCGGCCGGTGCGCACAATCTGTCCATGCAACCGGCGTCGGCGACCAGGGCGATCGTGGCGCAGACAGGGAGAAAGTCGGTGGCCGGTCGCGCTTTAACCCCGCGTTTTTGAATGCCTTGTCATCGTTCAATGTAGAGCCGAGGTCAACGTGACTGGCAGGTGCGGAACCAGCCTTGGAATGCGCCGGGCCGACATCCAGGCTCGCCGATGACGCTGCCACCGGCTGCGGTGTGCCAGCTTCGATCTCGGCCCGCAAAGCCCAGTATCCAAGGGCAGCTGCAAAGAAAAACAGCACAGCAATGATGGCGATAGCCGACCGCGGTCGTGACCATCGTGCAGGTTCAGGTGCACACCGGAAACTCACAGTGCAACAACTCTATCAGCCGTGGCGACAATGGCTCTTTAGCCGCCGACGCAAGATTTGCAGACGATCAGCGGAATCGCCATTTCGGCTGCCGTGGCCGCACCGTGAAAACCTATGAGGCGGGCCGTTTCCGGGGGCTCGTGTCCGGTTGCCAGCACCGCGGCATCGCCGGTGCAGACGACGACGACATCACCGATCCGCGCCAGGTGTGTCGGGTTGACCGGCCCGAACATCCCTGTGGCCACGGCCTGCTCGCGGCTGTAGACCTGGGCCCGGCCGTCCAGCACCGCGCTGAAGGTGGCTTGCACATCTGCTGCGGCCCCCGGTTCGGTGTGCAGGTAGCGCACCCGCGGCTCGCCGGCGACCACCCGTAGTCCCTCGCCCAGCCGGGGGTCGATGTCGAGGTCGACGCGGGCGTCCGGCGGGACGTTGAGGCCGCCGTGGTCCGCGGTCACCAGCAGCGCCGCGTTCGGGGGCAGCGTCTCGATCAGCCGGGTCAGCAGCGCATCGACACGAACCGCCGCTTCGTGCCACCGGGGCGATCCGATACCGAAGACATGGGCCGCGGTGTCCAGGTCGGCGGTATAGCCGTAGACCAGTCCGGGTGCCGACCGCAGCTCGTCGCCCACCTGCTGGGCGTAGTCGTCGGACGTGTGGGTCGGGCGGAATTGCGCGCCGCGGTAGGCCGCATCGGTCAGGCCGCTGCCCATGAACGACGCCGGCAGCACGGCGCGGGCGCTGACCCCGGCTCGTTCCAGCCGCTCGAACCAGGTCGGCAGCGGCTGCCATTCGATGTGCGGCGGGTCGTCGCGCCACCGGATGTGGCTGAGTACCCGATCGGTGCCTGGGATGTTGAGCGTGAAGCCCAGGATGCCGTGCTCGCCGGGCTGCGCGCCGGTGCCCAGCGATACCAGGTTGCTCGGCGTGGTCGACGGGAAAGTGCAGGCTAGTTGGCTCAGCTGTCCGGCGCCACCAGCGAGAACCGAGGCAAGCAGCGGCGCACTGCCGGCCAACTCCGGTAACAGGTGCCAGCCCATTCCGTCCACCAGCACGACGGCGACGCGATCGATCTCGCCAACCGATTCCGCCAAACCCAACCTGTCGACCGCACCGGGAACACCGAGCAACGCGGCCGCGGCGGGCAGCACATCGCAGATCGAAGCGGGCACCGAGCCAGGCATGGGGTCAGTTTGGCACGGACTAGATGTGCGCCAGCCGTCGGCTTGTCACCCGCAGCTGGCGGTCGGTGCTCTCGGCGAGCGCATGAACCTGTTCCCGCTGCAGCCGGCCGCATAGCCGGCCCCAGTGCACCGCGACCTGGTCTCCGGCGGAGACATCGGGCACCGCGCTGTACCCATCAGCCCAGACGTCGAGCAGGCGGGCCGAAGGTTCGGACAGCGCCAGCGCGTGACCATCCCAAACGAGCCGCTGACAGATGACCTCGACGTCATCGCCGGCACGGGATACAACTGTCCCCCAAGTGATCCGGCAATTGTCGAGCACGCTCAGCGGGTGTTCGTCCATCCCACGACCGAGAAACCGCGTCCATGGGTAGACGCCGAACACGTGGAAGCAGTGGTTGGGGGCCGCCTCGCACGCGAGGTCAGCCGTGAGGTGTGACCAGTAACGTCCGGCCTGCGGGGCGATGATGGCCAGTAACGCGTTGAAGAACTCGCCTCCGTCGAGGTCAGTGCCGACGCCGCCACCGAGCCAATACGACTCGACAAGCCGATAATCCAGCGGGTCGGCGA
>DATIOT010000125.1:0-6470 GCA_035472875.1 Mycobacterium sp. | reverse complement strand
GTCCACAAGGTGGACAAGCGTCTGCGCGAGCGGGGCTGGCCGGCCATCTTGTCCCTGCGATTGATTCCTGTGGTGCCGTTTTCGGCGCTCAACTATGCCGCCGGCGCGTCCGGCGTGCGGATACTGCCCTACACGCTGGCTACGCTGGCCGGTCTGCTGCCCGGCACCGCCGCCGTGGTGATCCTCGGCGATGCGCTCGTCGGTCACCCCAGCCCTCTGCTGTACCTGGTATCTGTGTGCACGGGCGCATTGGGGCTGACGGGCCTGCTCCTCGAGTTCCGTCACTACCGGCAACGCCACCACCGCACGCCACAGAACACTTCGCAAGGCGATGAGCCTGCCCCCGAGCCTGCCATCATCAGTTGACCCACCGGCGCTGTTGAGGCGCCACCTGTTGTCTGAAAGATTTACCAAATGGTGAGGGTCTGCGCACTGGCGCTTGCGAGTTGGGGCTCGCAGTTTTCGCCGGCTCGGACCGCCATACTTCTCCTCGGGGTCGTCGCGTTCGTGACGGTCACCGTTCTGCCCTTCCTGCTCAATCGGATCAAGCGGCGTCGGCAGCCGAAAGAGGAAGTGTTCGCCGGAACGGATGTGCGGCACGCGCCGCCACAGCGTCCGAAAATGTATATCTTCTTGCTGAGGATCGCCGCCCTGTGCAGCGCTGCCGCAGTTGTCGCAGCCATCTGTCTGCCGCAACATGATGCCGAGCCAACGCAAGAATCCACACCGCCGCCCGTCGTGGCGCCCATCGCATTGCCTGCGGCAAGTGCCATCGGCCCCGGTGCAGGCATCTATGTCGACTACGCCGATGGTTCCGGCGGAATGGGCTGCACCGCCGGGTTTTTGGTGCGCACCAGCACGGGTCAGACCGCTGTCCTTACCGCCGGTCACTGCAATCGACCCGGCGAACGCAGCAAGGTGGCGATGAACCTTGGTGGAATCCTCCCGTACACGACGATGGGCACGTTCAGCCAGACGATCAGCGAGGGAGTTCGCACCCAACAACACGACATCGGCCTGATCGTGCTCGACGGCGACAATGTCCCTCAGACTTCGGCTATCGGCGCCTCGCTGCCGGTCTCCGGTGTCGCAACCGACCTGCAGATAGGCCAGCAGCTGTGCAAGTTCGGTATGGCCACCGGTGAGGCCGAATGCGGAGAGACCCTGGATGTCACCGACAGCAAGATCGCGTTTTTGGCGACTGGCAAATGTGGTGATTCCGGCGGCCCGGTCTATCTCATCGGAAGCGACGGCACCGCCAGCGCGGTCGGAATTGACATCCGCGGTCTCAATCCGGACAAAGCCGACGCCGGGTGCTCGGCGCCGGCCAAGTTTTCCGTCGCCGAGCTGGTTCAGCCCTGGCTGGACAAGTGGAACCTCACCGCCGTTACCAACCAACCGGCCGGCCCGGGCTAAAGAACCGACTACTGGGTTAGGCCCGCATCGATGGGCAAGCTGAGTCGGAATTGCGCGCCGCCCTCGCGCGGCAGACACGCCAGCTCACCGCCGCGGGCGCGGGCCAGCGCCCGCGCGATCGGTAGCCCCAGGCCTGCGCCGCCGTCGTCGCGGGCGCGGCCGGGATCGAGGCGCCCCGGGACCGGGGCAATCGCCGACCGGCCGGAGATAAGACGCCGATGCGGCCCCGTCGTCGCGATGCGCAACTTCGCGGCGGCGGGCGCTCCACCGCCGGAGCCGCCGGACATCTGATCACTCCTTCGGCAAGATGGCGTAAGTGGCAACAGCACATTCCCCGTCCCTTTTCGCCAGGATCGGCGGACGGCTGCTGCGGTCGCGCCGTCTCGTGCGCGCGCCGATCTGCATCTACCAGGCCCGCGCGGGCGGGCTGTTCGGTTCACGCATCCTGATGCTCGAACACATCGGCCGCAAATCCGGGGCCCGGCGCTATGCGGTGTTGGAGGTCGTCGATCACCCCGCACCGAACACCTATGTCGTCGCCTCTGGCTTCGGCCGAAAAGCCCAGTGGTTCCGCAACATTCAGGCCAACCCGCGGGTGCGCGTCTATGCCGGCAGCCGCGCACCCGCGCCCGCCGCCGCGCGCGTCCTCGACCAGCAAGAGGCCGACCGCATGCTGGCCGCGTACCGCAACCGACATCCGCGAACGTGGGAGCAGTTCAGGCCAGTGCTGGAGGAGACGCTCGGCGCTCCGATCACCGACACCGATAACCCGCTGCCGCTGGTCGAGTTACATCTGGACTAGGTGCCGTCCGGTCCCTTCACCGTCATCGCGACGAATGTGGCCAGGAACGACGCGGCCGGAAGGGTATTGACCACCTTGTCGTGTACGCGGATGTGTGCGCCCACCGCCAAGACGAAATACAGCGTCAGCATCGCCGTCGTCAGCCTCGCCAGGGCAGGGAACCGGGTGACCGACAGCAAGCCGACCGCGGCGGCTGCCTTCACCACCGGCAGCACGGGTCGAATGTTGTCCGGAACTCCCAGGTTATCCAGGATCTTTTTGATGGGAGCCACCTGGACTCCGCACGCCACCGCATCGACGGCATTAAAGGCGGCCAGCGCCGCATAGGTTTTCGGTGAAGTGAGAACGCTCATCTATTAGGTCCTATTGAGTCAATTGCGGCGGTACTCCTGGCGTGCCGTCCACCGGCTGGCGGGCTATCGCCTCTGCCTTGGCTACCGCCTGGGCGATCGCGGGGTCGGAGTCGGTGGAGAACCAGTCGGCGACATCGGCGTCGTCAGAATCGGCGGCATGCTTGGGTGCGTCGTCGACCGGAGACGGCTCGAACCGGAACACCCCGTCCTCGCCCGGGGCGCCCAGAAGTTTGGTGAATCCCTGCAACGCCGCGCTGAAATCGCTGGGCACCACCCAGACTTTGTTGGCGTCGCCGCGCGCCATCTGGGGCAGTGTCTGCAGGTACTGATAGGCCAGCATTTCCGGGGTCGGTCGGCCGGCCTTGATGGCGGCGAACGTCTTCTCGATGGCCTTGGCCTGTCCCTGCGCCTGCAGGTAGGTCGCGGCCCGCTCCCCCTGAGCCCGCAGCATGCGGGACTGCCGATCGCCCTCGGCGCCCAGGATCGCGGCTTGCTTGGCGCCCTCGGCGGCCAGGATCTGCGCCTGCTTTTGCCCCTCGGCCTCTTTGATCGCCGCTTCCCGCATGCCCTCCGCGGTCAAGATCATCGCCCGCTTCTCCCGATCGGCCTTCATCTGCTTTTCCATCGAAGCCTGAATGGACGGCGGCGGGTCGATGCTGCGTAACTCCACTCGCGCCACCCGCAGGCCCCAGCGGCCGGTCGCCTCGTCGAGCACGCCGCGCAACTGGGCGTTGATCTTGTCTCGCGAGGTCAGCGTCTGTTCCAGCGTCATGCCGCCGACGACATTGCGCAGCGTGGTCGTGGTGAGCTGCTCGACCCCGACGATGTAGTTGCTGATTTCGTAGACGGCCGCCTGCGGAACAGTGACCTGGAAGTAGACCACGGTGTCGATGTTGAGGGTCAAGTTATCCTCGGTGATCACCGGCTGGGGCGGGAACGACACCACCCGCTCTCGGAGGTCCACCCGTGCGCGGATGCGGTCGATGAATGGCACCAACAGCGTCAGCTGCCCACTGACGGTGCGGCTGTACCGACCCAGCCGCTCGATCACCGCGGCCTCGGCCTGCGGGATCAGTGCAACCGACTTGGCCACCACGATCATGGCGAATATCACGATGACGGCCAGCAACACCAGACCAGCAACCGCACCTTGCATCGGAGTTCCTCTCTCTTGCAGCGCCTTTCGCAGCCGCTATAGCTCTCTAGACAGCACTCTTGAAGACCACTGCCGTAGCACCGTCGATGTGCACGACGGTGACCGACTCCCCGGCTTCATAGACATCAGCGTCGTTGAGCGGGCGCGCTGTCCAAACTTGGCCGTCGAGCTTCACCTGACCCTCATCACGGGCAACCCGATCAAGCACCAACGCGTTCTTGCCCTCCAGCGCCTTGATTCCCATCTGCGGCCCCCTGGCGGGCGTCAGTCGCCGCCGCACCGCGGGCCGCACCAGCACCAGCAACAGAACCGAGACGATCAGGAACACCATCCCGTCGGCCCAGACCGGCCAATCCGTCAGCCAGCTGGTTAGCGCCGCGGCCAGCGCGCCGCCGCCGAGCATCAGCAAGAACATATCGCCGGTGAGCGCCTCCGCGCCGGCAAGCACCAGCGCGGATATTAGCCAGATCACAGCGACGGCCATGCGGCCAGAATACGCGTGATCGGCCTTTGCCGGGCTGAGCAACTACACTGCGAGATCATGTGGTGTCCCAGTGTTTCGCTGTCCCTGTGGGCCAATGCCTGGCTCGCGGGCAAGGCCGCTCCCGACGACGTCTTGGACGCGTTATCTCTTTGGGCACCAAAGCAATCGGTCACCGCGTACGATGCTGTCGCGGCAGGCCACACCGGACTGCCATGGCCTGATGTCCACGATGCCGGAACGGTTTCGTTGCTACAGACACTGCGTGCTGCGGTCGGCGCGCCGACGATGTCGGCGCCCACCGGTATCCCGCGTCGGTTGCGCGGGACGATCAACGTGGTGTTGCCGGTGCCCGGTGACGTGCGCGGGCTGGCCGCGGGAACGCAGTTCGAGCGTGATGCCCTGGCCGCGCGCGAAGCGGTAATCGTCACCAACCCCGACGATCCCGCCACTGCCGTCGGGCTGGTCCCCGAGTTCTCCTACGGCGATCTCGAGGAGGCGGTCGACGACGAGCCGGGTTCCCCCGAATTGTGCGCGCTGTCATGGACGGTGTACTCAGTGCCCGGCGCACCCGTGTTCGACCACCACGAGCTGGGAGATGCCGAATACACGTTGCGGTCAGCCGTGCGCTCGGCCGCCGACGCACTCGGTGCCATCGGCGTGGGATCCGCCGCAGCTGACATCGACGATCCGCGGGGACTTGTCGAGCAGTTACTGGAATCCGCAAGGCAACACCGGATTCCCGACCATGCGCCGTCACGCGCATTGCGGGTGCTGGAGAACGCGGCGCACGTCGACGCGATCATCGCTGTCAGCGCCGGGCTCAGTCGATTGCCCGACTCCGCAACGGACCGTCCCCCGCAAGCGGGAGGTACCCCCACGGTGGCCCAGATGATGGCCGGGCTGGAGCCGCTCGGGACGCAATCATCGTCGGAGGCTCGGATCGCCAGCGATGCGCTGCGGCCCCTTACCGCGGTGGTGCGTTCGGCGCGGATGGCGGCGGTCAGCGCGATCCTGCAGTCGGCCTGGCCCGACTAATTGCATTCGGCCGCAACGCAGTGCGGCGGACGGCATCGCGCACCGTTGATGCTGGCGAGGCAGCCGGGTACCGAATCAGGTCCAGTCACCCGGGCGGGTACCTGGCCATAGCGGAGTTCGTCGATCAAACCCGCGGCCAGTCGGGCGAATCGCCGATCGGCGTTGGGCGTAGTGGCCCGCGCGAACGCGATCCCCGCCGCCTCGGCTTGTGATCGCAACTCGTGGTCGAGATCCCACACCACCTCGATGTGATCCGCGACAAATCCGATCGGGCAGACAATGATGGCTTTCGTGCCCGCGGCGGCCAGCGCCGTGAGATGGTCGGCGACATCAGGTTCTAGCCACGGAACCTGTGGCGGGCCCGATCGCGACTGCCAAGTCAGGTCGTAGTCGGTGTAGCCGGCCGCCGCCGCGACCAGCCTTGTGGCGTAAGCGACTTGGCGACTGTAGAGATGGGGGCCGCAGCGCTGGTCGGCTGCTACTGGGATCGAATGTGCGGTGAACACCAGCCGCGCGTCGCCGCGCAGCCCGGCCGGCAAGCTGACGGAGGCCGCGGCGATGGCGTCGGCGAACATCTCGACAAACAACGGATGGTCGAAGTAGGGCCTTAGTTTGACCAGCTCGGGCGCGTCCGGTCCGGTCACCCGCTGGGCCCGGGCAATGTCTTCGACATACTGGGTGCAGCTGGAGTAACCGCTCCACGCCGACGTAGTGAACACCGCTGCACGACGAATACCGTTGTCCCGCATTGTCGTAACGGATGCTTCGACGTAAGGCTCCCAATTGCGGTTGCCGAAATAGACCGGCAGTTCCAAGCCGCGGTCGACAAGTTCGGCGTGCAGTTGAGTGATCAGCGCCAGGTTGATCCGATTGATCGGCGATACGCCACCGAAATACAGGTAGTGCTCGGCAACGTGGGCGAGTCGCTCCCGCGGAACATTCCGGCCCCGGGTGACATTCTCCAGGAACGGCCGCACCTGCTCGGGTCCTTCCGGTCCACCGAAGGACAGCAGCAGGACGGCGTCGAATTCCATTACTTGTTAAAGCAATTGGGTACTGGCGCCACCGTCGGCGTAGATAATGGTCCCAGTGGTGGCCGGCAGCCATTCGGAAAGCAGCGCGCACACCGTCTTGGCGACCGGCGTGGCGTCCTTCATGTTCCACCCGATGGGCGCGCGCTGATCCCAACCCTCCTCGAGCAGCTGTATCTGGGCGCCGGCCTCG
>DATIOT010000124.1:0-1892 GCA_035472875.1 Mycobacterium sp. | reverse complement strand
CAAGACATCGCGTTAGCCGAGTGGCGGGCTACAAATCCAGTGCAAGGCGCTACCTCTTGAAACTCCTCTCGCCGTTGGGAATGCGACGGGCCGGCGGTCGGAGATGGCGTGGCGTCTTAGTTTCACGCGAGCCGCGGGATTTCGAGGCACAGACTCATGGTCACGCGGACACCCCGACCAAGATCCAAAAACTTCTCAAACACGCTCTGCGAGGACGGGAACAGCACCGTTGGCTCATAGCGGCGCGCAGGCACCGATCGCCGGTAGTGCTTCGTGATCGACGTCGACGTTCGTCTTTGCTGTTGTACTTTGCCTTCGGCGAGCAGCCCGGCACCGCCGAAGCGCCCAGAAACATTGGTCGGGGTGGCGGTGTCTGAGTCGGACACATCGTTGACAGGTGTCTCGGGACATCGTTGACACCTCCGTTGCTGGGGGGTGTCCGATGTCGCTGGCTCAGTTGTTGATCACTGCGGTGGTCCTGGAAGGGCGGTCACAGGGCGAGGTCGCCGGTGACTACGGGGTGTCGCGGCAGTGGGTGAACGTGCTCGTCGGTCGCTACCGTGCCGAGGGCGAGGCGGCGTTCAGCCCGCGCTCGCGCCGCCCGCACACCAGCCCGCGGCAGACGCCGCGGGCGGTCGAGGACGAGATCGTCGAGTTGCGTAAGGAACTGGACCGGGCCGGGCATGAGGCCGGCGCAGCCACGATCGCGTTTCATCTCGCGCAGCGCTGCGGCAGCAGCCCAGCGGTGTCCACGATCTGGCGGGTGCTGACCGATCGCGGGTTCGTCACGGCGCAGCCGCACAAGCGGCCGCGGTCGAGCTGGACCCGTTTCCAAGCCGAGCTGCCCAACGAACGCTGGCAAGCCGACATCACGCACTGGGCGCTGGCTGATGGGAGTGAGGTGGAGATCTGTAACCAGCTCGATGACCACTCCCGGCTGTGTCTCGGCAGCGCCGCCGCTGTCGTGTTCAACGGCCCCGCCCTCGACGCCGCGGTGCGCAAAGCCACTGCGACATATGGGTTTCCGGGCTCCTACTTGACTGACAACGGTGCGGTGTTCAACGGCGGCCCGCGCGGCGGCGGGATGACCAGCTTCGAGCGTTACCTCGCCCGGCACCGGGTCCGGCTACGGCATTCCACCCCCTACCACCCGCAGACCTGCGGCAAAGTCGAGCGCTTCCACCAAACCCTGAAGAAGTGGCTGGCCCGCCAGCCCAGAGCGGCGACGATGGCCGAACTCCAGGCGCAACTGGACACCTTCCGGGACTACTACAACACCGTCCGACCGCACCGCGCGCTCGGCCGCCGCACCCCGGCCCAGGCCTACGCCGCCCGACCCAAAGCCGCCCCCACCGCCGCACCGCTCACGATCCCGAAACACTGCCGCGTTCGCCGCGACAAGATCGACCCCAGCGGCGTGCTCACCCTCCGGCACAACAGCCGACTGCACCACATCGGCATCGGCCGACGCCACGCCGGCACCCACGTCCGGATGCTCATCCAGGAGCTACACATCCGCGTCATCACCGAAGACGGCGAACTACTACGCGAACTCACCCTCGACCCAACGCGCGACTACCAGCCACAACGCTGAACTGCAACGATGTCACGAGACAGGTGTCAACCATGTCCCGCGACATCACATTGGTCGGGGTGGCGGGATTTGAACCCACGGCCTCTTCGTCCCGAACGAAGCGCGCTACCAAGCTGCGCTACACCCCGCTGCCCTGAATCATGCCCAGAGCAACCGAGAAAGCATAGCCGAGGGCAGTCCGACGCACGTAAACGACGGCAGCGGTCGGCGGGCGACGACGGTCACCGCCGGGGGGCGAGACGGTCAGCGGGCCACGAGGGTCAGCAACGTGGCCTCCGGTCGGCAGGCGATCCGCAAG
>DATIOT010000123.1:0-1895 GCA_035472875.1 Mycobacterium sp. | reverse complement strand
AGCCGGGGTGCCGGTGTACGTCGCTGCCGGCGGCCCGGCGGTGGCCAAATACGCCGGACGCGCCGGCGACGGCTTCATCTGCACGTCCGGCAAGGGCGAAGAGCTGTACACCGAAAAGCTGATGCCGGCGGTCTTAGAGGGAGCAGCGGCGGCCGACCGCAACCCCGACGACATCGACAAGATGATCGAAATCAAGATCTCCTATGACACCGACCCGGATCTGGCCCTGCAGAACACCCGGTTTTGGGCGCCGCTGTCGTTGACCGCCGAGCAAAAGCACAGCATCGATGACCCGATCGAGATGGAAAAGGCCGCCGACGCGCTGCCGATCGAGCAGATCGCCAAGCGCTGGATCGTGGCGTCGGACCCCGACGAGGCCGTCGAAAAAGTCGGTCAATACGTGACGTGGGGCCTCAACCACCTGGTGTTCCATGCGCCCGGCCATGACCAGCGCCGATTCCTGCAGTTCTTTGAGAAGGATCTGGCGCCCAGGCTGCGGCGGCTGGCCTGAAAGGCGGGCGGGTGGCCGCCGGTTCTGCGTCTGCGATCTACATCGCTGCGCCCGGGCCGGAGACCGGCAAGTCGACGATTGCGCTCGGGCTATTGCACCGGTTGACCGCGACGGTCGCCAAAGTCGGTGTGTTCCGGCCGATCACCCGGTTCGGTGAGGATCGCGACTACATCCTGGAATTACTGCTGGCCCACACCACCGCGGGCCTGCCCTATGAGCAGTGCGTCGGCGTGACCTACCAGCAGCTGCACGAGGACGGCGACGCCGCGATCGCCAGCATCGTGGACTCCTACCACGCAATGGCCCAAGCCTGCGACGTGGTGGTGATCGTCGGCAGCGACTACACCGACGTCACCAGCCCAACTGAGCTTCCGGTCAACGCGCGGATCGCGGTCAACCTAGGCGCGCCGGTGCTGCTGGCGGTAAGCGGCAAAGGCCGCACCGCCGATCAGGTCGCGAGTGTCGTCGGTGTCTGTCTGGCCGAGCTGGCGGCTCAGCGCGCGCACACCGCGGCGGTGGTCGCCAACCGGTGTCAGCCCGCTGAAGTGGGTGCCGTGGCCGAAGCGCTGCGCACGTTCGCCCCGCGCAGCTATGTGCTGCCGGAAGAGCCGCTGCTGTCAGCGCCGACGGTGACCGAACTGGAGCAGGCAGTGAGCGGGACGCTGGTCAGCGGTGACGCCGACCTGACTGGACGCGAGGCGATGGGGGTGCTGGTGGCCGGGATGACCGCAGACCATGTGCTCGAACGGCTGCGCGACGGCGTGGCGGTGATTACTCCCGGCGACCGCTCGGACGTCGTACTGGCTGTCGCCAGCGCCCATGCGGCCGAAGGATTTCCATCGCTGAGCTGCCTGATCCTCAACGGAGGGTTCGAGCTGCATCCGTCCATAGCCGCCCTGGTGTCAGGCCTGCGGCTGCGGCTGCCCATCATCGCCACCAAGCTAGGTACCTACGACACGGCCAGCGCTGTCGCCTCGGCTCGCGGCCGAGTCACGGCAACGTCGCAGCGCAAGATCGACACCGCGGTGGAGCTGGTGGAACGCTACGTGGATGTCGCGGATTTGTTGATGCAGCTTGCCATTCCGATCCCGAACGTGACCACGCCGCAGATGTTCACCCACCAGTTGACGCTTCAGGCGCGTTCGGATCGCAAGCACGTCGTCCTTCCCGAAGGTGACGACGATCGGATCCTCAAGGCGGCCGGACGCATCCTGAAGCGCGGGGTTGCCGACCTGACCATCCTGGGTGATGAATCACAAATCCGTATGCGTACGGCAGAACTCGGAGTCGACCTGGGTGAGGCAAAGATCATCGACCCGCGCAACGAGGAATTGCGCCACCAGTTCGCCGACCAGTACGCGGAATTGCGCAAGGCAAAGGGAAC
>DATIOT010000122.1:0-17089 GCA_035472875.1 Mycobacterium sp. | reverse complement strand
CATGGCGCGCGGTATCGAGGTCGGGCACATCTTCCAGCTCGGTCGCAAATACACCGATGCCTTCACCGTCGACGTACTCGGTGAGGACGGCAAGCCGGTGCGATTGACCATGGGCTCCTACGGCGTTGGAGTGTCGCGGCTAGTCGCCGTCGTCGCCGAGCAGCAGCATGACGAGCTGGGCTTGCGCTGGCCGTCGTCGATCGCGCCGTTCGACGTTCACTTGGTGATCGCCAACAAAGACGCCGAGGCTCGCGCCGGAGCAGCAACGTTGGCCGCCGACCTGGATCGCTTGGGGCTCGAGGTGCTGCTCGATGACCGCCAGGCATCGCCTGGCGTCAAGTTCAAAGACGCTGAGCTGCTGGGCATGCCCTGGATCGTCATCGTGGGGCGTGGCTGGGCAGACGGCGTGGTGGAGTTGCGCGACCGCTTTAGCGGACAGACTCGCGAGCTGGCTACCGGCGCCGCGCTGGCCACCGATATCGCAGCGGCCCTGGCCAGTTAGCAGCCGGCCAGCCGGGGCAGGCTGGCCGGGGGCTACTCGTTGCCGCCCGGGAAACTCGTCGTGATCGGCCAGGCGTTCAGTACGCGGTTCCATCGGGCGGCCATGACCGTGCTCTGGGTCAGGGCCGTCGAGGCGAACGCGCGGTCATCAGCCGTCTCGGCGTGCTCGATGACGGCGCGCCAGGCCGTCGCACCGTCGCTCTCCATCCGCACGGCCAGCCGTGCCGCATCCGCAGCGCTGCCCACCAACAAGGGCAACTGGTAGCCGGCGGCGGCGACCGGCGCGGTGACCTTGCGGGCGGTCAGCATGGCGATGGCGTCGTCGCGACGTTGCCGGTGCTGGTTCAGCGCCTCCACCACCAAGTTGTTGACGCCGGGCGGCGACAGCGCGGACACGATGCCGTAGCCGTAAATGGTCGAATGTTCGACGGCCAGCGCATCGCACAAAGCCGCGTTGTCGGCGTCCTTGGTGACCGGTGCGCGCTTCGGCGTGGCGCCCGGAGTGGGTTCGGAGGAGGTCATGGTGTCGGCCCCGCGGGTACCAGGGCAACCGTGTAGGACGCCGTGCAGGAAGCGGCGATGGAGCCGAGCAGCCCCGCCCGGTAGCCCGACAACGTGGCCACCAGCCGACTGGCACTCTCGGCCGATGTGCGCAGCGAATTGACCACGTCCGCCAGTGGTGGCGGTGGTGGCGCCGGCGCCCCCGGTTCGGTCGGGCTGGGGCTGGCCGTTTCGCTCGATGAGGACGAGAGCTTGCCGGCCGCCCGGGCGATCTCGGTGGACAGGGCACCAGCATGCGCGGCGCGTTGAGTGGCGACCACCGTCAGCGCGGCAGCCAGCTGTGGCGGATTGCCGATAGCCGCGGCGGCGGCACCGGCGAGCGCACTGTCGTGCCGGGCCTGGTCTAACGGCCCCAGCAGCTCGTCGACGGCCGGGGGCTTGGGCGGGGACTCGCCACAGGCGGACACGACCACCCCGAGCGCAGCCAGAGCCGCGCCGCCGGCGAGCACACCCCGCCGGTTGGTGACGGGTACTGCGCTAGGCACAGCAACATCCTGCCATTGGTACGACGGTGGGCACGCTACGAGGACCTTGACCACGCGATCACGCCGTCTTATGCGATTCCTGGCGTATCGTTGATAGCTGGTTCTCGTGGAACGGCAACAGTTGCGTTCCGCCGGGACACCGGAAGCCGCCCGGAAGCTGATCGGGCGACGACATCCGCCAGATGACCGGACAACTCAAGATGAGGAGCTCGCCGTGACCACCGGGCTACCTTCGCAGACGCAGGTGATCGAGCTACTCGCTGGGGAGTTCGCGCGCGCCGGTTATGAAATCGAAGACGTGGTCATCGACACTCGGGCGCGCCCGCCGCGGATCACGGTGGTCGCCGACGGCGACACTGCCCTCGACTTGGACACGATAGCCGCTCTGTCGCGTTCAGCATCGGCTTTGCTGGATGGCCTGGACAGCATCCGGGATCGCTACGTACTGGAGGTCAGTTCGCCTGGTGTGCAACGCCCGCTGACCAGCGAGAAGCACTTCCGGCGCGCGCGTGGTCGCAAGGTCGAACTGGCGCTGTTGGACGGATCGCAGCTGACCGGCCGCGTCGGCGAGACGCGCGAGGACACGATCGCGCTGGTCGTTCGCGAAGGCCGCGACTGGAAAGTACGCCAGATCCCACTGTCAGTAATCGTGAAAGCTGTTGTCCAGGTTGAGTTTTCGTCACCCGCCCAAGGTGAGTTGGAACTGGTGACTGGGGCGTTCAGGGGTCGGCCCGATAGGACGGAGGCCGGAGCATGAACATCGACATGGCCGCGCTGCATGCGATCGAGGTGGATCGGGGGATCTCGGTCAATGAATTGCTCGAGACGATCAAGTCCGCGTTGCTTACCGCCTACCGGCACACCCAGGGTCACCAGAACGACGCGTGTATCGAGATCGACCGCAAGACCGGTGTCGTTCGGGTCGTCGCCCGCGAGGTGGACGAGGACGGCAACGTCATCAGCGAATGGGATGACACCCCGGAGGGTTTTGGCCGCATCGCCGCTACGACCGCACGTCAAGTGATGCTGCAGCGATTTCGCGATGCCGAAAACGAGCGCACTTACGGTGAGTTCTCCACCCGTGAGGGCGAGATCGTCGCGGGCGTTATTCAGCGCGATAGTCGTGCCAACGCCCGTGGTCTGGTCGTCGTCCGGATGGGCACCGAAACCAAGGCCTCCGAGGGCGTCATTCCGGCGGCCGAACAGGTCCCCGGAGAGAGCTACGAGCACGGCAACCGGCTTCGGTGCTACGTGGTCGGTGTGACCCGCGGGGCCCGTGAGCCGCTGATCACGCTGTCTCGGACCCACCCCAACCTGGTGCGCAAGCTGTTCTCGCTGGAAGTTCCCGAGATCGCTGACGGATCGGTGGAGATCGTGGCGGTGGCTCGCGAGGCCGGCCATCGCTCCAAGATCGCGGTGGCGTCACGGGTACCGGGTCTGAACGCCAAAGGCGCCTGCATCGGTCCGATGGGGCAGCGGGTCCGCAACGTGATGAGCGAGCTGTCCGGGGAGAAGATCGACATCATCGACTACGACGAGGACCCGGCCCGCTTCGTCGCCAACGCGTTGTCGCCGGCCAAAGTGGTCTCCGTGTCGGTTATCGACCAAACCGGCCGGGCCGCCCGCGTGGTGGTGCCGGACTTCCAGTTATCGCTGGCCATTGGCAAGGAGGGTCAGAACGCGCGGTTGGCCGCCCGACTCACCGGGTGGCGTATTGACATCCGCGGCGATTCGCCGGCACACCCGGAGAACCAGTCCGAACACGGTGCCAGCCACGGGATGGCACACGACCGCTAGAGCGGTGGTCGCGGAATGATCGACCTCCGATCCCTGGCCCGGCTGAGCCGCGCGCAATCGCGGTCGATCAGCCCGGAGAACTTCGACGGGGCCAAGGGCGGCGGTGCGCGCGCCACCGAGGGCACCGGCGCAACTTGCGCCGCACACCTCGGCCAGGGCTGGAAGGTCTCGCCCAGCGTCCACATCGACGGGAACATCACGTTCGAGCTGGCCGCCATCGACGGACCGGCGCTCATCACTCACATCTGGCTGACCACACACCCGAGTAACTGGCGCAGCCTGATCTTGCGGGCCTACTGGGACGGCGCGGACGAGCCCGCGATCGAGGTACCAGTCGGCGACTTCTTCGGCCAGGGCTGGTGTGAGTTCGCCCAGCTCTCCTCGGTACCGGTCGCGGCCAACCCGCACGGTGGCTTAAACAGCTACTGGCCGATGCCGGTGCCACGGCACGCCCGGCTCACGCTGGAGAACCGCGCGCCGCAGACCGCCACCGTGTACTACCAGATCAGCTACGAGATCGACGTCGACGTCACCGGCGATGGGTACCTGCACAGCCAGTTCCACCGCAGCAACCCCCTCGCCGCCGGGACTGTGCACCCAATCCTCGACCCCGTGCACGGCACCGGGAAGTACGTCGGCACATACCTCGCCTGGGGCGTCAACCGCCCCGGCTGGTGGGGGAGGGCGAGGTCAAGTTCTACCTCGACGGCGACAAGGAGTTCCCCACGATCTGCGGCACCGGCACCGAAGACTACTTCGGCGGCGCCTGGAACTTCGACGTGCCCGGGCAGGGATACACCGTCTACTCGACACCGTTCCTCGGGCTGCACCAGGTCCTCCGCCCGAACGGGCTGTACCGGAGCCAGCAGCGGTTCGGCATGTACCGCTGGCACCTTCTCGACGCCATCCACTTCCACGCCGACCTGCGCGTCGACATCCAGGCCCTCGGATGGACGTCACGGCACCGCTACCAGCCTTTGCACGACGACATCGCGTCTACCGCGCTCTTCTACCTGGACCGCCCATCGGTGCCGGGCCCGCCACTGCCCAGCGCCGACGACCTGGAGGTGGGCGGCGTGCCCATCGAGCCGCTGACGTGACCCGCCCGCCGACGATGCAGCCCGACGATCTGCGCGCGGCCGAGTGCGCCGGCGCCGAGTTCGCCCACCTGGCCATGCCGCTCGGCGGCATCGGCACCGGGAACCTGGCCATCTGCGCCGACGGCGGCCTGCGGCAGTGGCAGCTACACAACATCGGCAACCATGCGGGAGCGCTCTCCGGATCGCTCTTCGCGCTGCGGGTCAGCCGGTGGGAGCCGCCGCTGGACGAGGTGCGCATCTTGCAGGTACCGCCGCGGGATTCGACGGACACCCCGCTGGTCACCGACGACGTAGTGCCGGATTGGCAGCGCGACCTGTTGAGCCGGCATCCCGGGGTGGCCCGCACGACCTTCTGCGCCACCTACCCGATCGCGCGGGTGCGCTACCTGGACCCGGCTCTTCCCCTCGACGTCAGGTTGGAGGCGTTCAACCCGTTGGTCCCGCTGGATGTCGATGCCAGCTCCATCCCGGCGGCGCTATTCACGTTCCGGCTGGTCAACGACGGCGGCCACCCGCTGCACGGAACCCTGGGCGCCACCGTGCAGAACGCCGTCGGCTGGGACGGCATCACCCCGATCGATGGCGTCCAAGCTCCCGGCTACGGCGGCAACACCAACCGGCTGTTGCGTCGCGAGGGCTGGACAAGCGTGGTGCTGGAGAACGGCACGCTCCCGGACGACGCCCCGGGCGCCGGGCAGATGGTGCTGGCCGCCGATGACCCGCAGGCCGCCGCCCTGACCCGGTGGCGGCATGCGGGTGAGTTCGTTACGTTCCTGCGCTCGCGGGCGCTGGCGAGCGGTGCGCCGCGGCTGGCTCTCGCGGCGAGCGTCGCCGACCCGCAGCGGCATGCGCCACAATCGGCGACCGGTGCCAGCCCGGCCGGCAGCACCTGGAACGCCGGCCTCGGTGTCTCGTTCCTGCTGCAGCCCGCGCAGCAGCGGCTGATCCGGATCACGCTGACCTGGTATTTCCCTAACCGGTACGTCAACTTCGAACAGTTCGGGCCGGACCGCCCGGAGTGGGGCCGATCTCGGTTCTGGCTGGGTAACCACTACGCGACCCGCTATGCCGACGCGCTGGACGTGTTCGAGCGGGTGCGCCGAAATTGGTACCCGCTGCGCGAGGCCACCGGCGCGTGGACTGGCACGCTAGCCGGCTCCGGCCTGGACGACGCCGCCGTCACCCACTTCGCTGCACAGCTTGCCACCGTACGCAGCCCCACCTGCTTTCGCGCCGCGGACGGGCGATTCTTCGCCTTCGAGGGGGTGCTGGGCGCCTCCACGGTGATGTGGTCCGGGCAATACGGCGGTTCCTGTCCGCTCAACTGCACGCACGTCTGGAACTACGCGCAGGCGCTCGCGGTCGCGTTTCCCGAGCTGGAGCGCAGCATGCGCGAGACCGAGCTCGAGATCACCCAGGCGCCAGCCGGGTACATACCGCACCGGGTGATCGTGCCGACCTACCTACCGCAGCTGTGGGGCGAGCCGATCGGCGGCCCCGACCAGCCGGCGCTGGACGGCATGCTCGGCACTGTCCTGAAGGCCTACCGCGAATACCGCGCGGGCGCAGGAATCGACTGGCTGCGCCGCTACTGGCCCAACCTCACCCGCTTGTTGAGCCACGTCGACCGCACCTGGAACGTCGACGGCACCGGGATGCTCGGTGGTGTCCAACCCAGCACTCACGACATCGATCTCACCGGGCGGAACCCGTTCATCGGCACCCTGTGGCTGGCCGCGCTGCGTGCCGCCGAGCAGATGGCCCTGCTCCTCGACAACAGCGAAGCGGCGGCGGCGTACCGGGCCACGTTCTCCCAGGCCAGCGAGTCCTATGATGCGGCGCTGTTCACCGGCGAGTACTACGTACAGCGGCTGCTGCCCGGCGACAACCCTGACTACCAGTGGGGCGACGGGTGCCTGGCCGACCAGCTGATCGGGCAGTGGTGGGCGCACCAGCTCGACCTGGGCTACTTGCTGCCCGCCGAGCACGTGCGCACCGCCCTGGCCGCCGTGGTGCGGCACAACCTGCGCCGCGGATTCCGCGACCTCACCCACCGGTATCGGGTGTTCGCCGACAGCGACGACGCGGGGCTGGTGATGTGTACCTGGCCGCACGGCGGCCGGCCCGCAGTGCCGATCCGCTACGCCGACGAGGTGTGGACCGGCTCGGAGTACCAGGTGACCGCGCACTGCTGGCGCGAGGGCTTGCACCACGAGGGGCGCGCTGTGCTGGACGCCGTGTGGGCGCGCTACGACGGGCGGCGGCGCAACCCGTTCAACGAGATCGAGTGTGGCGACCACTACGCTCGGTCGCTGGCCGGCTGGTCGGCGCTGGAGGCGCTGGCCGGGTTCACCCACGACGGCCCGGCCGGCGCGTACACCTTCCGCCGTCCGGAGACCGCGGTGCCCTTCGTCGCCAGCTCCGGGTGGGGCCTGTGGTCGCATGAGGGCGACAAACTCGTCATCGCCTGCACCGGCGGGCAGCTCGACCTGCGCCGGCTCACGGTCGTTGGGGGCGCAGCCGAGTACGACGCGTCAGTCAACGGGACGGCCGTGCCGTCCCGGTGCGCAGGGGCCGGCATTCAATTCCCCGATGGAATAAGGCTGATCGCCGGACAGACACTCACGTTGGCAGCCCGCTGACGGCGGAGATCGCCTGTCCTTTCCGCGCTGGCGGCACAGCAGCTCACGGCGCCTCCGCGGGTGGTTCTGAGCATCGATTGAGTGACGCTAGACTGAGCCGTGATCCAGCGCGAGCCTTCGGCCTTGGCGCACAGAAGCGTGGGTGGACCAGTGCGGACGTGTGTCGGGTGCCGAAAGCGAGAGTTGGCCGTCGAACTGCTTCGAGTGGTGGCTGTGCCGACCGGGAACGGCGAATACGCCGTGATCGTTGACACAGCGAGTAGCCTGCCGGGGCGGGGTGCATGGCTGCATCCCGTACGGCAGTGTGCGCAACAGGCGATTCGGCGGCGGGCTTTCACAAAAGCGCTGCGCATCGCCCGTCCGCCGGACACATCCGCGCTGGTCGAGCACATCACTGCGCTCGACTCGCCCGGCAACAGAACAGGTAGCAAAGAACATGAGCACACCGTGAAGTCCCGATGACAATGCGTCATAGCTAAACCCGAGGCGCGGCCCACGACTGTCGCCTCATAGACAGGAGATGTAGTGGCAGGTAAGGCCCGCGTACACGAGTTGGCCAAGGAACTCGGTGTCACCAGCAAGGAAGTGCTCGCCCGGCTGAATGAACAGGGCGAATTCGTCAAATCCGCGTCCTCGACCGTAGAGGCACCGGTCGCTCGCCGGCTCCGCGAGTCCTTTGGAGGTAGCAAGCCGGCCGCCGACAAGGGCGCCGCCAAGGCCCCCGACAAGTCGCTGGACAAGGCCCTCGACAAGGCGATTGACAAGGCCGTCGGCAACGGCGAGGCGACCAGCGCGCCCGCCAGGCGCGCAGACGCCGGCGGAGCGGCAACCGCCGCCGCCCAGGGCTCCCCGGCTGCGACGGCAGAAGCGCCCGCGCCCGAGGCCCCCGGACGGCCGTCGGCGCCGTCTACCGGGCAGCCGGGAGCGCCGAGCCCCGGACAGCCGCCCAGCCAACCGGCGTCCCATCCCGGTATGACGCCGGGCCCGCGGCCCGGTCCGATGCCAAAGCCGGGAGTCCGTACCCCGCGCGTCGGCAACAACCCCTTCTCGTCGGCGCAACCCGTCGACCGGCCCATCCCGCGTCCGCCTGCGCCCCGTCCCGGCGCGGCCAGGCCTGGGGCACCGCGCCCGGGCGCGTCGCCGGGCAGCATGCCGCCCCGTCCAGGCGGTGCCGGTGGCCCCGGTGGGCAGGGCCGCCCGGCACGTTCCGGCGCGCCCCGGCCCGGGGGCGGTCGGCCCGGTGGGCCCGGTGGCGGCCGCTCCGACGCCGGTGGCGGTAACTACCGCGGCGGGGGAGGCGGAGTAGGTGCCGCGCCCGGAGGATTCCGCGGCCGCCCCGGCGGCGGTGGCGGTGGTGGCCGTCCCGGACAGCGCGGCGGTGCTGCCGGCGCGTTCGGCCGTCCTGGCGGTGCGCCCCGGCGCGGTCGCAAGTCCAAGCGGCAGAAGCGCCAGGAATACGACTCGATGCAGGCGCCCGTCGTCGGCGGCGTGCGGTTGCCGCACGGCAACGGCGAGACGATCCGATTGGCACGCGGAGCATCCCTGTCCGACTTCGCTGAAAAGATCGACGCCAACCCGGCTGCGCTGGTGCAGGCATTGTTCAATCTCGGCGAGATGGTGACCGCCACCCAGTCGGTCGGCGACGAGACGCTCGAGCTGCTGGGCAGCGAGATGAACTACAACGTCCAGGTCGTCAGCCCCGAGGACGAAGACCGCGAGCTGCTGGAGTCGTTCGACCTGACCTACGGCGAAGACGAAGGCACCGAGGAAGACCTGCAAACCCGTCCGCCGGTCGTGACCGTGATGGGTCACGTCGACCACGGTAAAACCCGACTGCTCGACACCATCCGCAAGGCCAACGTCCGGGAGGCCGAGGCCGGCGGCATCACCCAGCACATCGGCGCCTACCAGGTCTCCGTCGACCTCGACGGCACCGAACGGCCGATCACCTTCATCGACACCCCGGGCCACGAGGCGTTCACCGCCATGCGTGCCCGCGGCGCCAAGGCCACCGACATCGCGATCCTGGTGGTCGCCGCCGACGACGGCGTGATGCCGCAGACGGTGGAGGCCATCAACCACGCCCAGGCGGCCGATGTGCCGATCGTGGTGGCGGTGAACAAGATCGACAAGGAGGGCGCCGACCCGGCCAAGATCCGCGGCCAGCTGACCGAATACGGTTTGGTGGCAGAGGATTTCGGTGGTGACACGATGTTCGTCGACATCTCGGCGAAGGTGGGCACCAACATCGAGGCGCTGGAGGAGGCGGTGCTGCTGACCGCGGACGCCGCTCTGGACCTGCGGGCCAACCCCGATATGGAGGCCCAGGGTGTGGCGATCGAGGCACATCTGGACCGCGGTCGCGGGCCGGTGGCGACGGTGCTGATCCAGCGCGGCACGCTGCATGTCGGCGACTCGATCGTCGCCGGCGATGCCTACGGGCGCGTCCGCCGGATGGTCGACGAGCACGGCGAGGACGTCCACGAGGCGCTGCCGTCGCGGCCGGTCCAGGTCATTGGGTTCACGTCGGTGCCCGGTGCAGGAGACAACTTGCTGGTGGTCGACGAGGACCGCATCGCCCGCCAGATCGCCGATCGCCGCAGTGCACGCAAGCGCAACGCGTTGGCCGCACGTTCGCGCAAGCGGATCAGCCTGGAGGACCTGGATGCCGCGTTGAAGGAGACGTCGCAGCTCAACTTGATCCTGAAGGGCGACAACGCCGGTACGGTCGAGGCCCTGGAAGAGGCCCTGCTGGGCATCGAGGTCGACGACGAGGTGGAACTGCGCGTCATCGACCGCGGCGTCGGCGGTGTCACCGAGACCAACGTCAACCTGGCGTCGGCGTCGGACGCGATCATCATCGGCTTCAACGTGCGCGCCGAAGGCAAGGCGACGGAGCTGGCCAACCGCGAAGGCGTGGACATCCGCTACTACTCGGTCATCTACCAGGCCATTGATGAGATCCAGAGTGCGCTCAAGGGCATGCTCAAGCCGATCTACGAGGAGAACCAGCTGGGTCGTGCCGAGATCCGCGCACTGTTCCGTTCCTCGAAGGTCGGCGTCATCGCCGGCTGCCTGATCACCTCGGGCGTGGTACGCCGCAACGCCAAGGCCCGGCTGTTGCGCGACAACATCGTTGTTGCCGACAACCTCACGGTGACCTCGCTGCGACGGGAAAAGGACGACGTGACCGAGGTTCGCGAGGGCTACGAGTGCGGTATGACGCTGGGTTACTCCGACATCAAGGAAGGCGACATCATCGAGTCCTACGAGCTCGTCCAGAAGGAGCGCGCCTGATGGCCGATGCCGCTCGGGCGCGCCGGCTGGCCAAGCGGATCAACACGATCGTCGCCTCGGCGATCGAGTTCGAGATCAAGGATCCGGGGCTGGACGGGGTGACCATCGTTGACGCGAAGGTGACCGCTGACCTGCACGATGCGACGGTGTTCTACACGGTGATGGGTCGCACGCTGGATGACGAGCCGGATTATGACGCTGCCGCGGCCGCGCTGGAGCGGGCCAAGGGCACGTTGCGCACCAAGGTCGGGGCGGGCACGGGTGTGCGCTTCACACCCACTCTGACGTTCACCCGGGACACGACGACCGACAGCGTGCAACGGATGGACGAGTTGCTTGCGCGTGCTCGTGCCGCGGACGCCGATGTGGCGCGGGTGCGGGTGGGCGCCAAGCCGGCCGGGGAGGCCGATCCATACCGTGACAGGTCGGCAGCGGAGCCGGCGTCGGGGGTAGTAGACGGGCTCGACGCAAAGGACACCGGTGACGACGATCAACGCGAAGACTGAGCTGGCCGGTGCCCCGATTGCGGGGGTACGCGTCGACGCCGTCCGCGCCGCTGAGTTGCTGTCGGCGGCGACGACGATCGCGGTGATCTGCCACGTCCACCCCGACGCCGACACCATCGGCGCCGGACTGGCACTGGCGATAGTCCTGGATAAGTGCGACAAACAGGTCGAGGTCAGTTTCGCCGCGCCGGAGACGTTGCCGGAGTCGCTGCGGTCGCTGCCCGGCTGCCAGTTGCTGGTCAGCCCCGACGCGATGCGCCGCGACGTCGATTTGGTTGTGACCGTTGATGTTCCGAGCGCAAAACGGCTCGGCGGCTTGATCGACGTAGCCGGTCCGGGACGGCAGCTGCTGGTGATTGACCATCACGCCTCCAACGACCTGTTCGGCACCGCGAACTTCGTCGACCCTTCAGCGGACTCCACGACGCTGATGGTTGCCGAACTTCTCGACGCATGGGGCAAGCCGATCGATACCGATGTCGCGCACTGCATCTACGCCGGGCTGACAACCGACACCGGGTCGTTCCGCTGGGCCAGCGCCCGTGCCCACCGCCTGGCGGCCCGTCTGGTGGAGGCCGGCGTGAACAACGCGGCGATCAGCCGAGCACTGATGGACACCCACCCGTTCGTGTGGCTGCCGATGCTGTCGCGGGTGCTGGGTTCAGCGCGATTGCTGCCTGACGCCGTGGGGGGTCGCGGTCTGGTGTACGCGGTCGTCGACAACCAGGAATGGGTCAATTCGCGCCCAGAGGAAGTCGAGAGCATCGTCGATATCGTGCGCACCACGCAGCAGGCTGAGGTGGCTGCGGTGTTCAAAGAGGTCGACCCGCAACAATGGTCGGTGTCGATGCGGGCCAAAGCCGACGTGGATTTGGCGGGCGTTGCGTCCGTGTTCGGTGGTGGTGGCCACCGGCTGGCCGCCGGCTATTCGACCACCGGTTTGATCGATGATGCTGTGGCGTCGCTGCGCGCTGCGCTCGGCTGACCGGCGTTGACCAATGGCCGACCCGACGCGGGTGGCCGACGAATCGCCGCCCTCGCGCTGCCCGCGCTGGGTGTGCTGGCGGCCGAACCGCTGTACCTGTTGTTCGACACCGCGGTCGTCGGCCGGCTGGGCGCGCTGCCCCTGGCCGGGCTGGCCATCGGCGGCCTGATCCTGGCCCTGGTCGGTTCCGACCTGACGTTTCTGTCCTATGGCACGACTGCGCGTTCGGCGCGCTACTTCGGCGCCGCGGACCGGGCGGCGGCGGTCACCGAAGGTGTGCAGGCGACCTGGTTCGCGCTGGGTCTGGGCGGGTTGATCGTCCTGGTGGTAGAGATCGCGGCGGTGCCACTGGTGTCGGCGATCGCGTCGCGCGGTGACATCACCGGCGCAGCGCTGTCGTGGCTGCGGATCGCGATCCTGGGCGCCCCGGCGATCTTGGTGTCGCTGGCGGGTAACGGGTGGCTGCGTGGTGTGCAAGACACTGTGCGGCCGCTGCGCTACGTGGTCGCCGGCTTTGGGCTCTCGGCCCTACTGTGCCCGCTGTTGGTCTACGGGTGGCTGGGGTTGCCCCGCTTGGAGTTGGCCGGGTCGGCGGTGGCCAACCTGGCGGGCCAGTGGCTGGCCGCGGTGTTGTTCGGGCGCGCACTGCTGGCCGAACGGGTGCCGCTGCGGCTGGACCGCACTGTGCTGCGGGCCCAGGTCGTGATGGGCCGCGACCTGATGGTGCGAACATTGGCCTTCCAGGTCTGCTTCGTCTCGGCCGCTGCGGTGGCGGCCCGGTTCGGCGCCTCGGCGGTGGCCGCGCATCAGGTCGTGCTGCAGCTGTGGGAATTCCTTGCGCTGGTTCTCGATTCACTAGCCATCGCCGCACAAGCGCTGGTCGGTGCCGCGCTGGGCGCCGGTGATGCCGCGCACGCCAAATCGGTGGCCTGGCGCGTGACACTGTTTTCGACGGCGGCCGCCTCAATGCTGGCCGCCGTGTTGGCGGTGGGTTCTTCCGTGCTGCCCGAGCTGTTCACCGACGATGGATCTGTACTGGCCGCGATCGGTGTGCCGTGGTGGTTCCTGGTAGCCCAATTGCCCGTCGCCGGAATCGTTTTCGCACTCGACGGGGTGTTGTTGGGCGCGGGCGACGCGGCGTTCATGCGCACCGCGACCGTCGTCAGTGCGCTGATCGGCTTTCTGCCGCTGATCTGGCTGTCGCTGGCATACGGCTGGGGGCTGGCGGGAATCTGGTCGGGACTGAGCGCGTTTGTCGGGCTGCGACTGATCTTCGTCGGATGGCGGGCCCTCTCCGGGCGCTGGGTGATAACAGGAGCGGCGTGAGCCGGATCGATACACTGCGCCCATGACGACGACGCGGCGGACACGGCACCGCCCGTGGACGGATTACGCACTGTTCGTCGTCTTGGTGGGCCCCAATGTCGCGTTGTTGCTGCTGTTCATCTACCGCCCATTGGCCGACAACATACGGCTGTCGTTTTTCGACTGGAATATCTCCGACCCCGCGGCACAATTCGTCGGACTATCCAACTATGCCGAGTGGTTCACTCGTTCGGATACGCGGCAAATCGTGCTCAACACAGCGGTGTTCACTGCCGCCGCGGTGGTCGGCTCGATGGTGCTGGGGCTGGTTCTGGCCATGCTGCTCGACCAGCCGCTGCGCGGACGAAACCTGGTGCGCTCAACTGTGTTCGCGCCGTTTGTGATTTCTGGCGCAGCTGTTGGCCTGGCCGCCCAGTTCGTTTTCGACCCGCACTTTGGTTTAGTGCAAGACCTATTGCACCGCATCGGTTTTGGCGTGCCCGACTTCTACCAGGATCCGCACTGGGCGTTGTTCATGGTGACGGTCACCTACATATGGAAGAACCTAGGTTACACCTTCGTCATCTATCTGGCTGCGTTGCAAGGAGTACGCCGAGACCTATTGGAGGCGGCCGAAATCGACGGCGCCAGCCGGTGGGCCACGTTCCGCCGGGTGCTGTTGCCCCAGCTGCGCCCGACCACATTCTTCTTGTCGATCACCGTGCTGATCAACTCGTTGCAGGTGTTCGACGTCATCAACGTCATGACCCGAGGCGGGCCGCTGGGCACCGGAACCACAACCATGGTGTATCAGGTGTACCTGGAGACCTTCCGGAACTTCCGGGCCGGTTACGGCGCGACCGTCGCCACCATCATGTTCCTGGTCCTGCTGGCCATCACGTACTACCAGGTACGGGTTATGGATCGAGGGCAGCGGCAGTGACGCCGGCTCGGCTTCGCAGGTCCGCGCGGTTGCTCGGCCACGCGGCGATGCTGGTGGTCGTCGCGCTGATCGCCGGTCCGCTGATATTCGTCTTCTTCACGTCCTTCAAAAACCAGCCCGACATCTATTCGCAGCCGACCACCTGGTGGCCGCCGCGCTGGCATCCGCAGAACTATCGCACGGCCACCGAGCAGATTCCGTTCTGGACGTTCCTGCGCAACTCGGTGATCATCACGTCGGTGTTGGTCGTGGTGAAGTTCGCCCTCGGTGTGCTCAGTGCTTTCGGCCTGGTGTTTGTGCGGTTCCCTGGCAAGAACGCGGTGTTCTTGTTAATCATCGCCGCGCTGATGGTGCCCAACCAGATCACCGTGATTTCCAACTACGCGCTGATTTCCCAAGTGGGCCTGCGCAACACATTTCCGGGCATCATCCTGCCGCTGGCCGGGGTGGCGTTCGGAACTTTTCTGATGCGCAACCACTTTCTGTCGCTGCCTTCCGAGGTGATCGAAGCGGCCGAGATGGACGGCGCGCGTTGGTGGCAACTTCTACTGCGGGTTGTGTTACCGATGTCCGGGCCCACCATGGTGGCTTTCGGCATCATCACAGTGGTCAACGAATGGAACGAATACCTTTGGCCGTTCCTGATGTCCGACGACGAATCGGTGGCGCCACTGCCGGTGGGCCTGACCTTCCTGCAGCAAGCCGAGGGTGTCACGAACTGGGGCCCGGTGATGGCGGTAACACTGCTGGCGATGCTGCCCGTCCTGCTGATCTTCATCGCTTTGCAACGACAGATGATCAAGGGCCTCACCTCGGGTGCGGTCAAGGGTTGACGTGCCGTGGACGCCTTGAGTCGCAGAAAGTTCCTGGCGCTGGCAAGTGCGGCCGGGGTGGCGACCGGCTGCGCTGGGATGAGCCGCGGTGTCTCGGTGAAGTCGGGGTCTGGGCCGATTGCGTTCTGGTCCAACCATCCTGGCCAGTCCCTTGCCGTGGAAAGAGAGCTGATCGGGCGTTTCCAGAGTCAGTTCCCGAGTTTGTCGGTCAAGCTGATCGACGCCGGCAAGGACTACGACGAGGTGGCGCAGAAGTTCAACGCGGCGCTCATCGGCACCGACGTGCCCGACGTCGTTGTGCTGGACGACATTTGGTGGTTCCATTTCGCCCTCAGCGGTGTCATAGCCCCGCTGGATGACCTTTTCGGTCAAGTCGGCCTGGATACAACGGATTACGTCGACACCCTGGTGGCCGATTACGAGTTCGACGGAAAACACTACGCGCTGCCGTATGCGCGCTCGACGCCGCTGTTCTACTACAACAAAGCGGTGTGGGAACGGGCCGGCCTGCCCGACCGCGGACCGAACAGCTGGCAAGAATTCGACGAATGGGGCCCGCAGCTGCAGCGTGTCGTCGGTGCTGAAAAATGGGCACACGGCTGGGCTAATGCCGAACTAATTTCCTGGACGTTCGAAGGGCCAAACTGGACATTCGGCGGTGCCTACTCCGACAAGTGGACCTTGACGTTCACCGACCCGGCCACCATCTTGTCCGGCAACTTCTTCCGGGACTCCATCCACCGCAAGGGTTATGCCGCGATCGCCAACGACATCGCGAACGAGTTCGCCACCGGCATCCTGGCCTCGACGGTGGCATCGACCGGGGCCCTGGTCGGCATCACTGCCGCGGCCAGATTCGACTTCGGCGCGGCACCGCTGCCCACCGGCGCCGGCGGAGCGCCCGGATGTCCGACGGGCGGGGCGGGGCTGGCGATTCCCACCAAGCTCTCCGAAGAGCGGAAGCTCAACGCGCTCAAGTTCATCCAATTCGTCACTGACCCGGTGAATACCGTCTATTTCGGTCGGCGTACGGGCTATCTGGCGGTGCGAAAGTCCGCGATCGACGACCTCAGCGAACAAAAATACCTGGCTGACAATCCGCGCGCCCGAGTGGCGCTGGACCAGCTTCCGCACACCCGCCCGCAGGACTACGCGCGCGTTTTCCTGCCTGGCGGTGACCGCATCATCTCCGCCGGCCTGGAATCCATCGGACTGAAGGGATCCGACGTGACAACAACCTTCACCGACATCAACAAACAGCTGCAGGTCATCCTCGACCGCCAGATCAAACGGAAGCTGCGGAGCTAGCGCCATGGCCCGAGTGCAGTATTCCTCGGTCACCCATCGCTACCCTGGCGCCGACGCGCCGGCGGTGGACAACTTGGACCTCGACATCGACGACGGCGAATTTCTGGTGCTCGTCGGGCCTTCCGGTTGTGGCAAGTCCACCACCCTTCGAATGCTGGCCGGGTTGGAATCCATTGAGAGCGGCCACATCACCATCGGCGACGTGGACGTGACCCACCTGCCGCCGCGAGCGCGCGACGTCGCGATGGTGTTCCAGAACTACGCGCTTTACCCGAACATGACTGTGGCTGCCAACATGGGTTTCGCATTGCGAAACGCCGGCGTGTCGCGCACGGATACCCGGCAACGAGTGCTCGAAGTCGCCAATATGTTGGAACTGACGGAGTTGCTGGACCGCAAGCCTTCGAAGCTATCCGGCGGGCAGCGTCAACGGGTGGCAATGGTACGTGCGATCGTGCGGCGGCCCCAGGTGTTCTGCATGGACGAGCCGCTGTCGAACTTGGACGCCAAACTGCGGGTGAGCACCAGATCACAGATCTCGGGATTGCAGCGGCGGCTGGGCACCACCACCGTCTACGTCACCCACGATCAAGTCGAGGCCATGACGATGGGTGACCGGGTGGCCGTGCTCAAAGACGGTGTGCTGCAGCAGGTTGACGCTCCTCGAGCGCTGTACGACAACCCGGTCAACACATTTGTCGCTACCTTCATCGGGGCCCCGGCGATGAACCTCATCGACGCCACGGTGGCCGACGGCGTGGTGAAATCGCCGGACCTGACGATACCGGCTCCCCGCGGAATGGTCGACCGTGTGCTGATCGGCGTT
>DATIOT010000121.1:0-2330 GCA_035472875.1 Mycobacterium sp. | reverse complement strand
CCGATCCGCATGAATTTTCTGTGCGACCCACGGTGGATTCTAGGCAGCCGTTGCTAATCTGGCGACGTCGCGGAATCGGACATGAGCTTCACCTTGCCAAGCGCAGGCCGGGTATCAGAATGGCCGCGGCCAGGCAGTGCAGCCCAGTCAGCGCTACGCGCGTCGGGGTATCTGCCGGGAGCACGAATATGGGCACTGTCACATTGATTGAAAAGTGTAGTGGCGCAGTTGGGTTTGAAGCAGTCGCGACGGAACACCGTTGGGTCGTTCACATTTCAGGCGGCAGCGTCGGGCGCGGTGACCTGACGCCAGACCGCGAAGCGGTCGGCCATCTCGGTTCGCCATTCGGTCGCGCTGAGCAGATGCCGTCGCGGCCGGAAGTGTGCGGAGATGCCGCTGAAGGCGGACAGGAACCGTTGCGCATGCCGCGACGATTTGAAGCGTTTCATCGCCCGTTCGCGTTGTCGGGTGGGCTGATGAGAGTTCTCGGCGCGGTTGAGTTCTCAACCGATGTCAAGTGTTGCGACGAAAGCGGTGGGCGGTTCATGCTGGTTGCGGAACGGGCGATGCCTTGGAGCGCGTGGCGACTCCTGTCTTGGCACGCTCGTTCCGCTCGTTGCGTCGTGGATGTCTGTGGGGGGTGACCTTGCGCCGGGCGGCACGGACCTCGGGTGGCACGGTGTAGCGTTCGGCGACGATGGCGCGTCCGTGGGTTTCGGTGATGACGCGGCCGTCAGTGTCGCGCAATAGGTAGTGGGTGCCGGCGCGCAGACAGGCGGCGATTCGGGTGAGCAGGACCGCAGCCAGCGTGCAGACCGCGGAATCGTGGTGCTTACCGGCGAGCATGAGCCGCTGGTAGCGGACGGCCAGGGTGGGGTCGACCTTGCGGGCGTGGTCGGCGGCGATGAACAGGGCCTCGCGCAGGCAGGAATCGCCGGCCTTGGTCGGTCCGCGGTGGCCGTCGGCTTGGCCGGAGGAGTCGGCGGCCGGGACCAGCCCGGCGAAGGAGCGGACCGCGGCCAGGTTGGCGAATCGTGTTGGGTCGCCGAGTCGTCCGAGGATCTGGGGTGCGCAGACGCGGCCGGCGCCGGGTACCGAGCGCACGATCCCGGCTGGGTCGGCCTTGTCGTAGAGCGCGCCGATGCGCTTGTCGAACCCGTTGATCTCGTCGGTCAGGGTCAGCGCGAGCCGGGCTTCGGCGGCGATATCGGCGGCCAGCGCGTCGAAGTCGAGCTCGCCGCCGTCTGCTCCCCACAGCCGCAGCGTGGTCGCGGCGGCTTCGATGACCGCGTCGGCGCGTTCGTCTGCCCATGCCTGGCGGCTGGAGCGGCGGAAAAACGCCGCCAGGCGGGCCTTGCCGAGGCGTTTGACCTGGACCGGGTTGGCGTACCGGGCCAAAAACCGCAGCGCGGTCAACGTCATATCCGAACCCAGCGCGGCGATCCACGCCGGCCCGAGGATCTCCAGCAGCGCATCAAGGCGGGCCATGCACGCGGTGCGCCGATGCACCAGCCCAGAGCGGATCTTGACCGCCCGCTTCAGCTCGTCGCCGGGGCCCAGCGAGTCCTCGCGGTGCAGCCCCTCGGGGTGCAAAAGGGGAAGCCGGGCAAGCACTTTGGAGTCGAGCCGATCAGTCTTGGTGTGCTTGTTGTAGTAATCACGCAGATCAGCGGACTGCTCGGGTGGCACCATCACCACCGTCGCGCCGTGGCGGCGGAACCAGGCCGCCAGCGCGACCCAGGCGTTGCGGGTCGGCTCCATCACCACCTCGATCCGCTCGGCGTCTTTAGGCAGCCGCGCCCACAGCGTCTCCAGCTCGTCTGGGTCGGTGCGAAACCGGTGACCCACGAACAAGAACCTTCCCTGCTCGTCTGCCAGCGATGCTTGATGCGCAGCACGGCAAGCTACGTCGACTCCCAAGCGAATTTTCAATCTCGCGCCTTCCCCTATCGTTGGATTTGGTTGTCGGCCAGGGCAAGACCACACCGACGAGAAGTGCGAGCACCAGACATTCGCTATCAGGGATCCGATCGTCACCACCGACGCTCGGTCACCGGGTTCTCAACAGGGCGCACGACCCAAGTGCGGTACCCGGCCACCCACACGCTCAACACGCCAGAAGTCAGCACGCGCGCTGCTCCGATTAAGTTACCGAGGTGATGGCCGGGCCCCAGCGAACTCAGTATGAATGTTCAAATAGCGGGACCGGTGATGCTCGGCCGAGCACAGCAGTTCGCGGTGCGCGACCTGGTAGCTGTCCAGCTTGTCGGTGACCAGCACGCGCGGCACATACTGCAGTCCCTTGAGGAGCCGCCGGAAGAACTTCTTGG
>DATIOT010000120.1:0-3673 GCA_035472875.1 Mycobacterium sp. | reverse complement strand
GTTGTCGAGGATTCCAAGATGGGCTGGATGGGGAATGCCGCGCTATATTTGGCGCCCGCACATATTGACCGCCGCATCTCTGGCAATTACATCTATGCGCATCATCGGGACAGCAGTGCCGACAACTGTCACGCGCTGTTGATCAGCTGCTGTGGTCAATCCGACGAGGGTTTCGTCGAAATCTCTCCGCAGCCCGCTTGGCCGAAAGTGATCGACGCGGAGGCCGAGGTGCCGCAACCGTGCCAATCCGGCGAGGCGCAGTTCAACGAACCTCAACGTCGTCTCGGATCGGAAGGTCGTTGATGAGGATCGCATCCGTCGTCGCTCGCCAGCTGCTGGACTGTAAGGCTCGGCCATTGGTAGAGGTTGAAATCACCACTGACACCGGCCATGTCGGCCGCGGTGCGTCGCCGACCGGCAGTTCGGTCGGTGTGCACGAGGCGTTCGTGCTGCGTGACGGAGACCTGGCCGAATACAACGGGCTGAGCGTGCACCGCGCCATCTCCGCGGTGACCGACGAAATCGCTCCCGTTCTTGTCGGCGCCGAACTCGACGACCCGCGGTCCCTGGACCGGGTCATGATCGAACTCGACGGCACGCCGGACAAGCACCGGCTTGGCGGAAACGCGATCTACTCCACCTCGATCGCGCTGCTGCGCGCGGCGTCCGCGGCGGCGGGCACGCCCACTTACACTTACGTCGGCGCCCTGCTGGGGCTCAAACCGCCGACCACTGTGCCGGCGCCCAGCTTCAACATGATCAACGGTGGCCGCTACGGGGATATCTTCCAGACGTTCAACGAGTTCCTCGTCGTGCCTTACCGCGCCGACTCGATCGAGTCGGCGGTCGAAAAGGGAGTGAGTTTGTTCGGCGTGCTGGGCGAGGTGCTTGCCGGGCGGCTCGGCCGCGCACCGCTGGTGGCATCGTCGTATGGGTATGTCGCTCCGTCCAGCGACCCGCGAGTCGTCATGGAGATACTGGCCGAGGCCGTCGAGCGCGCCGGCTGTGCCGACGTCATGGCGTTTGCACTGGATTGTGCGTCCAGCGAGGTGTACGACAAGAGCACGCAGACGTACGCATTTAATGGCGAGCGGGTGACCGCGGAGGCTTTGATCGACTACGCCCGGGGGCTGTCGGAGGACTTCCCGATGGTGTTCATCGAGGACCTGCTCGACGGGGACGACTGGGATGGCTTCACCAAAGCGGTGCAGACCATTGACCGCTCGATCATCCTCGGCGACGATCTGATCGTCACCAACCGCGACCGCCTGGAACGGGCCGCAAAGACCTCGGCCGTTGACGGCTTCATCCTGAAGCCGAATCAGGTCGGGACAATCGCCGAGGCACTAGACTGCTTCGAATACGCTTCGCAGAACGCTATTCTGGCGATCCCGTCGGGCCGGTCGGGCGGTGTCATCAACGATGTCGTGATGGACCTGGCGGTGGGACTAGCGGCACCGTTCCAGAAAAACGGCGCGCCGCGGTCGGGCGAGCGAATCGAGAAGCTCAACTTCCTGCTGCGCGCGGCCGAAGGCATCCCGAACTGCGCGCTGGCGGACGTGCCGGCATTGGTGCGGTTCTGAGAGAGCCGGCGCGGTCAGCCGCTAGGCACCCAACACCAGCCCTGCCGTTAAGGCAGCCGCGCACACCGCCAACGCGATCGAAAGTGCCACCCAGTCAGCCCATTTCGGCCGCGACGGGGCCGCCGAGATCTGACCGGTGCCGCCGCGGGCGGTGATCGCATCGCCCATCTCGTCCGCGCGCCGGAGTGTCACGGTGATGACCGCGACGATTAGGTCGATCACGTCTGCCGCCAGTTGCCTGAGCCGGGCCCTGCGGGCGGGCGGTGTCTCTTTGGGCCGCAACCGGCGAGCGGCGTAGAGCACCCGGAATTCGTGGATCAGCATCGGGAAGGTGCGCAGTGCGAGCGCCAATGCGACCGACCAGTCGTCGACCGGGATGCGCAGTGGTCGCAGTCGACGACCCAGAGTGGCGACCGCAGGCGCGATTTCGGCGACGTTGGTCGTCCACGACACCAGCGCGCCCATCCCGAGCAACACGATCGACAGCGCGGTGAATCGCAGGAATTCCAACAGGCCGCCGAGACCGAGCGAGACCGTGCCCAGCTGGATCTGCGGACTGCCGCCGGCGAATGTCGCAGTGATACCGACGGTTGCCAGCAAGATCCACAGCCAGCGCGGCGGCGACGGCAGCACGCCTCGGGGAATATGTGCGAGCCACGCTCCCGCTAGCACCAGCGCGGCTACAAGTCCTATCGTCACCCATCCCGGGTAGAGCGTCAATAACACCGAAATACCTAAAACGACAAGCAGTTTGGTGCCAGCCCACAGCTCGTGGATGGCGGTGCGCCCGGGCACCGGGCGCAGTAGCACAACGGGGCGAGGTTGGCGGCGGGCCGGCTGCTGCGCCGGCGAGGTCGGAGTCGCCTCGTTACCTCGGGCCGTCGCCGACGCCGGTTCCAGCAGACCGTCGCGCAAGTGCAGGGTGCGCGGACACAGCTCCTCCAGCCCGGCGAAGTCATGCGAAATGACCACCACGGTCAGACCGGTGTCACGGCGCCGGTCGGCCAGCAGCCGCACAAGACCGCGCTGGCTGGCGGCGTCCAGCCCCGCCAATGGCTCGTCGAGGATCAATACACGCGGCGACCGCGCGAGCAATCCGGCCAGGACCACACGGCGCATCTGGCCGCCGCTGAGCTGGTCGATGGGCCGCTTCGCCAGCGCGGCATCCAGGCCGACGACGGCCAGCGCCGCAGTCACTCGGGCGTGATCGTCAGGCGAAAAGCCGCCCGCCGAGGCCACTTCCAGGTCGACACGGCTGCGCATCAATTGCAGCCGGGCCGCCTGGAACTGGAGGGCGACCGCGCCGACCTGCTCGGAGGCGAGACGATCGTCAAGGAGACAGGTGCCGGTGGTCGGTATCGTCAAACCGGCCATGACCCAAGCCAGCGTCGACTTACCGGAACCGTTGCCGCCGTGGATCAGAAGCCCGTCGCCCTCATAGACCGCGAAGCTGATATCGCGAAGCGCGGTCTGCGACCACGGGGTGCCGCTGCCGTATTCGTGGCCGACGCCTGCGAGTTCGAGTACTGGCGCGTGAGATTGGTGGCCCACCGTGACCGTCGGGGCGGGCGCGGGCGCGGTCTCGACCATAGCGGTGTTATCCAGCGAATCGCTGAGGTTGATCGTGCGGTCGGCGTAATCAGCCTCGTTGTTGTAATGGGTGATGTGCACCAGGGCGGTTTGGTGACGCTCGGTCAGACCGGCCAGCACGGCCAGCAGTGCGTCCCGGCCCTGCTGGTCGACCATGCTGGTGACCTCGTCGGCGATGAGCAGCGCCGGCTCCCGTGCCAGCGCCGCGGCCACGGCGAGGCGCTGCAGTTCCCCGCCGGACAGGCCGCCGGTGTCGCGTTCGCCGAGGCCGACCAGTCCGACTTCACTGAGTAACCGTTCGACGTCGGTGGTCTTGCCGGGAGGCAGCCCCCAGACCACGTCGTCGGCAACCCGCGTGCCCAGCACCTGGCTTTCCGGGTGCTGCATGATGACGGCCGTGCCACCGAGTTGACCGAGACCCACCGCACCAAGGCGTTCGACCGTGCCCGAGGTCGGTTCGCGGCCAGCCAGGATCAGCATCAGCGTGGTCTTCCCGGAGC
>DATIOT010000119.1:0-7489 GCA_035472875.1 Mycobacterium sp. | reverse complement strand
GGCGGCGGGTGTTGGTGGCGGTCACCGCCGACCCGACACGGCGGTTGTCGTCGATGGATGTGCTCGATGAGGCTGAGCACGCCCGCCTGGATGAGATCGGTAACCGGGCGGTGTTGACCCAATCGGCACTGCCACTGGTTTCAATTCCGGTGTTGTTTGCCGCGCAGGTGGTGCGCACACCCGAGGCGGTGGCGATCAGCTGCGGGGAGCGCTCGTGGACCTATCGCGAGCTGGAGGAGACAGCCAACCGGTTGGCGCACCTGCTGGCCGCTCAGGGAGTGGGTCCGGGTGAGCGTGTGGCGCTGCTGTTGTCCCGGTCGGCCGAGGCGATCGTGGCGATTTTGGCGGTGCTCAAAACCGGGGCGGCCTATCTGCCAGTCGACCCGGCGCTGCCAGCGGCGCGGGTGAAGTTCATGGTTGCCGATGCCGCGCCGATCGCCGCGATCACCACCGTGGACCTGCGCCCACGGCTAGACGGGCACGACCTGTTGGTCATCGATGCCAACGACCCCGCTATTGACAGCCAACCCAGCACAGCTCTACAGGCGCCGGCCCCGGGCAATATCGCTTACGTCATCTACACGTCGGGCACCACCGGTGTCCCTAAAGGCGTGGCCATACCCCACCACAACGTGACCCGGCTGCTGGAGGTACTGGACGCTGACCTGGAACTGTCGCCGGGACAGGCGTGGACGCAGTGTCACTCCTTGGCCTTCGACTTTTCGGTGTGGGAGATCTGGGGTGCACTTTTGCACGGTGGGCGGCTGGTGGTGGTGCCCGAAGAGGTGGTCCGCTCACCGGAAGACCTGCACGCCTTGCTGGTCGCTGAACAGATCAGCGTGTTAAGCCAGACCCCGTCGGCGTTTTATGCGTTGCAAACCGCCGACGCACTACAGCCCGAACTCGGAGATCAGCTCAAGCTTGAGACGGTGGTGTTCGGCGGGGAAGCGCTGGAACCGCAGCGTCTTGGGACGTGGCTGGACAGTCACCCGGGGGCACCGCGGCTGCTCAACCTATATGGCATCACCGAGACGACGGTGCATGCCTCGGTGCGGGAAATCCTCGACACCGATGTCGACAGCACTGCCAGCCCCATCGGGGTGCCGTTGGCGCATCTGGCCTTTTTCGTGCTGGACGGGTCGTTGCGCCCGGTGCCGGCCGGTGTGGTCGGGGAGTTGTATGTGGCCGGTGCCGGGCTCGCATATGGGTATGTGCGCCGGGCCGCTTTGACCGCGTCGCGGTTTGTGGCCTGCCCGTTCGGCGGTGCGGGAGCGCCGGGAACACGGATGTATCGCACCGGGGATCTCCTGTGTTGGGGTGCCGATGGGCAGTTGCGGTATCTGGGGCGCGCCGATGAGCAGGTCAAGATCCGCGGGTATCGCATCGAGCTCGGTGAAGTCCAAGCGGCGCTGGTCGGGCTGGATGGGGTGGAGCAGGCGGTGGTGCTCGCCCGCGAGGACCGCCCCGGCGAAAAGCGCCTGGTGGGCTATGTCACCGGGACCGTGGACCCGGCCGGGGTGCCTACCGCGCTGGCCGAGCGGCTCCCGGCCTATATGGTTCCGGCCGCGGTGGTGGTGTTGGCGGCGCTGCCCTTGACACCCAACGGCAAACTCGACACCCGGGCCCTGCCGGCACCGGAATACCAGGATGTTGATCGTTACCGCGCCCCGGCCGACGCGGTCGAGGAAATCTTGGCCGGCATCTACGCCCAGGTGCTCGGGCTGGAGCGCGTCGGGGTCGACGAGTCGTTTTTCGAGCTGGGCGGCGACAGCATTTCGTCGATGCAGGTGGTGGCCCGAGCCCGGGCGGCCGGGGTGCTGTGTCGGCCACGCGACATTTTCGTCGAGCACACCGTGGCCAGGCTGGCCCGGGTGGCCGCGGTGGCCGACGGTGAGACCGGCCCCATCGATAAGGGTGTGCGGGCGGTGGTCGCGACCCCGATCATGCGCTGGCTGCACAGCATGGGGGGTCCGGTGGATCAGTTCAACCAGACCATGGTGGTGCAGGCCCCCGCGGGGGTCACCCAGGCGGACGTGGCGGTGGTGTTGCAGGCCTTGGTGGATCGGCATGCCATGCTGCGGCTGCGCGTCGACGATGATGGCGCCGAGGGGTGGTCGTTGACGGTGCCCGAGGTCGGCTCGGTGGATGCCGGCGATTGCCTGCAAGCGGTGGAGGTGCTATCCGAAGAGGCGCTGATAAAGGCGCGGGCCCGGTTGAATCCGGCCGCCGGGGTGATGCTCAGCGCGCTGTGGGTGGCCTGCACCGGCCAGCTTGTGTTGATCATTCACCATCTGGCCATCGACGGGGTGTCGTGGCGGATTGTGCTGGATGACCTCAACACCACCTGGGCCAAGCATCGCGGCGGGCAGCCGGTGGTGTTGCCGGCGGGCGGGACGTCGTTTGCCCGATGGGCGTCGCTGCTGGCTGAGCACGCGCGCCGCCCCGAAGTCGTGGACCAGGTGGACACCTGGAACCAGGTGGCGGCGACCCCGGCCGCGCTGCCGGCGGTGCGCCCCGAGGTTGATACGTTTGCCACCGCTGGGCATCTGTCAGTGTCGCTGGATGCCCAGACCACCCACATGCTGCTCGGTGCGGTGCCGGCGGCGTTTTATGCCGGGGTGCACGACATCCTGTTGATCGGGTTCGGGTTGGCGTGGGCGCAGTTTTTGGGCACTGGCGGCGCACCGATCGGCATCGATGTCGAGGGCCACGGGCGCCACGAGGAACTGGCCCCCGATATTGACCTGTCGCGTACGGTGGGGTGGTTTACCACCAAATACCCGGTGTCGTTGACCGTCGGTGGGCTTTCCTGGGCGCAGGTGGTGGCCGGCGAGGTTGCGCTGGGGGCGGTGATCAAAAACGCCAAAGAGCAGCTGCGCGCCCTGCCCGACCCGCTGACCTACGGTCTGCTGCGCTATTTGAACACCGACGTTGACCTGGCCGGGTCCGACCCGCCGATCGGGTTTAACTACCTGGGACGGCTGGGCGCCCCGGCGGGCGATGCCTCCGGTGAGAGTTGGCGGATCTGCCAGGACGGCTGGGCGGTCACCGGCGCCGCCGCGACGATACCAATGCCGCTGGCGCACACCGTGGAGCTCAACGCCGGCACCGTCGACACCGACACCGGCCCGCAGCTGCACGCCAACTGGACGTGGGCGCCATCCGCTCATGATCACGCGCAAATCAGCCGGCTGAGCCGGTTGTGGTTTGACGCCCTGGCCGGTATCTGCGCGCACGTGCGGCGCGGTGGGGGCGGGTTGACCCCGTCCGATATCGCGCCCGCCCGGCTAAGCCAACAGCAGATCGATGGGCTTCACCAGCAATATGAGATCGCCGATGTTTTGCCGCTGACTCCCCTGCAGCATGGGTTGCTCTTTCACGCCAGCACCGCGCAGGGCGGCGACGATGTGTATGCGGTGCAGCTGGATTTCACCGTGACCGGTGCCCTTGACCCCCACCGGCTGCGTGATGCCGTGCACGAGGTGATCAACCGGCATCCGAACGTGGCGGCGCGATTCTGCCTAAAGTTCGACGAGCCGGTGCAGATCATCCCGGCTGATCCGGGGGCGCCCTGGCGGTATGTCGACCTTAGCGGGGACGACCTGGAGCCCGACGTGCAGATCCAGCGGGTGTGCGCCGCCGAACGCGCCGCCGTCTACGACCTCGCCGACCGGCCGCCCTTTCGGGCGGCGTTGATCCGCGTCGCAGAAGATCGGCACCAGTTTGTGCTGACCAATCACCACATCGTGCTCGATGGCTGGTCGCTGCCGATCCTGCTGGGGGAGATATTCGCCAGCTATTGCGGCCAGCGGCTGCCCGCGACCAGGTCGTATCGCAGCTTTGTTACCTGGCTGGCCGGTCGGGATCGCGGTGCCGCCCACGCGACCTGGCGTGAGGTGTTCGCCGGTTTCGACACTCCCACATTGGTCGGTCCGCCGGATCGGTTAGGGCTAGGGCGGCGAGGCGTCCAATCCTTTCGGGTTCCGGAGGAGACCACGCGGGCCGTTAGCGAGCTGGCGCGCTCATGCCACATCACCGTCAACACCGTGCTGCAGGGCGCTTGGGCGCAGCTGCTGATGTGGCTGACCGGCCATCATGATGTCGCTTTCGGCGCCGTGGTCTCGGGCAGACCAGCCGAAATGGTCGGCGCGGATTCGATGGTGGGCCTGTTGATCAACACCGTGCCGGTGCGAGCGCGCATCACGCCGGCAACCACCACCGCCGACCTGCTGGGCCAGCTGCAAAGCGCTCACAACGACACACTCGAGCACCAGCACCTGGCGCTAAGCGACATTCATCGCATCACCAGTCAGGAAAGGTTGTTCGACACCGTTTTCGTGTACGAAAACTACCCGATCGACACCGGCGCGTTGTCGGGCCTCGACGAGTGGGCCATCACCGAGTTCACCGTCCGCGACTACTACCACTACCCGCTTACGGTCCAAGCCGTGCCGGACCGCGAACTGGACCTTCGCGTCCAATTTCGCACGGATGTTTTCGACGTGGCCAGCATCGAAGCGCTGATCGAGCGGTTCAAGCGGATTTTGGTGGCCATGACCGCCGATCCGACGCGGCAGTTGTTGTCGATCGACCTGCTTGACGCGCGTGAGCACACCCGGCTCGATGGGTGGGGCAACGGGGCGATGTTGACCCGGGCGACCGCGGCGGTGTCGGCACCCAAACCCGACGACACCGGTGGTGGTGATCGCGCCCCGGCTACCCTGGTCGAGCAGATCCTGGCCGACATCTACGCCCAGGTGCTGGGGGTAAAGCGCGTCGGGGTCGATGAGTCGTTTTTCGACCTGGGCGGGGATTCGCTTTCCGCAATGCGGGCGATCGCCGCGATCAACACAACCTTTGATATCGACCTTGCGGTGGCTGCCTTAGTCGACGCGCCGTCCGTTACAAGCTTGAGCCAGCACGTCGGCAGACATGCCAGCTCGGTGGAAGAAGTTCCCGGCGTGAGCCCGGCGCGCGATCTGTAAGACCACGCCGACGACATCGAGGCTGAGCGAAAGCCCGGGCCCCAAAAGGCCCCGTTTTGCGTCCGTGCACGACCGCCACACCACCGAGATGCGCGCCGGCGACCTCACGCTGGACAAGTCGATCGACGCCGTGACGCTAACCGCCGCCCGACCTAGCGCTGATACGGAACGGTCTTGCTGTTACCTGCCCTCGAATGACTGCGCGGTGAAGCCCTGCGCCATCCACCACGCCAGATCAGGCGCCTCCCAGCCGGTCATCGCCGATGTCACCGGATCCGGTTGGCCGCAATACGGCTCGGCAGGTCGTACTTGCGTATTTGCGGTTGGATGCTCACGCTGACCGGACGAATGGTGCCCTCGGTAGACCGAAAGGCGTTGAGCCGCAACACCGTTGTATCAGGGGTTCGAAACTTCGAACCGCGATCGGTGATGATGCTGTCCGGTTGTTAGGTGACGGTGACTGGCGGTCTGCCTTGGTCGTACCAAGCGGATGCGGATCGCAATGCGCAGGGCGGCGAGAATCAGGCCACCCGCTAGCGTTTGGTCTGGTCGGTGGCAAGGATAGGCCGGCTGCTTAACTTCTCTTGTTCGTACGTAAAGCGGCGACGGTCACGGTAACGTGACGCACGTGACTGAGTCGTCCATTCCGGCTGTGCTGCGCGAGCGTGCCAGTCTGCAGCCCAATGACACAGCGTTCACGTTTATCGATTACGACCAGGACTGGGACGGCGTCGCCGTAACCCTGACGTGGTCGCAGGCGTATCAGCGAGCGCTAAGCGTTGCGCAAGAGGTCCGGCGTTATTCCTCGACCGGTGATCGGGCTCTGATATTGGCACCGCAGGGCATCGACTACATCGCTGCATTTCTGGGCGCATTGCAGGCCGGGCTTATCGCAGTTCCGCTTTCGGTTCCAATGGGTGGCGCCCATGACGAGCGTGTTAGTTCGGTGTTCCGCGATGCGTTGCCCTCTGTCATTCTCACGACGTCGGCTGTCACTGACAGTGTCAATGAGTACGCACAACCGCAGCCAGACGGCTCCGCCCCAGCAGTTGTCGCGGTCGATTTGCTCGGCCTTGACTCCTCGAGGGGTTCCAGCGCCACGCCCGAGAATCGCCCGAGTACGGCGTATCTGCAGTACACGTCCGGGTCAACCCGTCGGCCCACGGGGGTCGCGATTTCCTACAGCAACCTCGTAGCCAATTACAAACAGCTGATGGCCGAGTATTTTGCGGACTACGGAAATGTTGCCCCGCCAGACACCACCGTTGTGTCGTGGCTGCCGTTCTATCACGACATGGGATTATTTCTGGGAATTTGCGGACCGATACTGGGCGGATTTCCCAGTGTGCTCACGAGTCCGGTCGCATTCCTGCAGCGACCGGCCCGCTGGATGCACCTGGTGGCGCGCAATACCCGCGCTTTCTCGGCGGGACCTAACTTCGCCTTGGAATTGACGCTACGCCGAACATCGGACGAGGACATGGCCGGGCATGATCTCGGAGACATCATGAGCATCTGCCCCGGTAGCGAACGGATACACGCGGCGACGCTGCGGCGCTTCACTGAGCGGTTCGCCAAGTTCAATCTCCGCGACACGGCGCTCCGACCCTCATATGGGCTCGCGGAAGCAACGGTCTACGTGGCCACCCGCGCACCGGGTCAGCCACCAGAAATCGTCCACTTTGAATCCGACGAGTTGTCCGCCGGCCGTGCGAAGCGGTGCCGCAGCGGCGGGACCGCGCTGGTCAGTTACGGGGTGCCGGAGTCGCCGATGGTGCGGATCGTCGATCCCGAGACTATGACCGAGTGTCCGGAGGGAACGACCGGCGAGATTTGGGTGCACGGCGATAACGTCGCAATGGGGTATTGGGGGAAACCTCAAGAGACCGAGCAAACGTTCCGTGCGAAGCTTGTCGCTCCGTCGGCGGGCACACCCGAAGAGCCTTGGCTGCGAACCGGAGATTTGGGTTTCCTGTCTGACGGCGAGTTGTTCATCATGGGCCGCCTCAAGGATCTTTTGATCGTGTATGGGCGTAACCACTCTCCCGACGACATCGAGGCGACGATCCAGGAGATCACGCGGGGCCGGTGCGCGGCGATAGCGGTTCCCGATCAGGACACCGAAAAGCTGGTCGCCATCATCGAATTCAAGAAGCGCGGCGACTCCCAAGAAGATGCGACGGATAAGCTCGTCGCCGTCAAACGTGAAGTCACCTCGGCGGTATCCAACTCGCACGGCCTCAGCGTCGCGGATCTCGTTCTGGTGGCACCTGGTTCGATTCCCATCACCACAAGTGGGAAGGTCAGGCGATCGGCGTGTGTCGACCAGTACCGGCAGAATCAGTTCGCCCGCTTGGACACTTAGGCAATACCGGAGCGAGGTGCGTGGCGGCCACGGTAACTTGATGCAGGTGATTGAGACGTCAGTTCCGTCTGTGCTGCGCGAGCGTGCCAGTCTGCAGCCCAATGACACAGCGTTCACGTTTATCGATTACGACCAGGAC
>DATIOT010000118.1:0-3069 GCA_035472875.1 Mycobacterium sp. | reverse complement strand
GGGCTAAGCCGGGCGGGTCGGAGTACAACTCCGAATACGCCAGGTCCTCGGACGCCGTCGCCGGCAGCACCGACGACACCAGCGTGCGCGCCGTCATCGCGACTGCCGCTGCCGCAATCGTCTCCGGAACCGCGCTGCCTGTTCCCGCATTTCGGGAGTGATCACGAAGTGACCGCCGAAGTCGTTGAGATAGCCGGGCGCGTATTGAGGATCCGGCAACACCTGGCGCAGCCAGCTGTACGGCTTGCGACGCCGCCACTCTCGCGGGTAACCCACGGACACTTCCTCGAATCGCACCTCGTCGTACCAGGTGGTTCGGGGAATGTGTAAATGGCCATAGACCGAACAAACCGCGTTGTAGCGGGTGTGCCAGTCGGCGGTCCTGTCGGTTCCGCACCACAGCGAGAATTCCGGGTAGAACAACGCGTCGCAGGGCTCTCGCACCAGTGGGAAGTGGTTCACCAGCACGGTCGGTGTCATCCAGTCCAGCTGTTCGAGACGGGCGCGGGTGCTGGCGAGCCGCTCGCGACACCAGGCTTCGCGAGTGGGGTACGGCTCCGGTGAAAGCAGGAATTCGTCGGTGGCCACCACGTTGGCCTCCCGCGCGATAGCCAAGCCATGGGCTTTGCTCGTCGCCCCCTCCGGCAAGAAGGTGTAGCCGTAGAGCAAGAACATCGGCACGATCGTGGCCGGGCCACCGCGTTCGGTCCACACGGGGAACGGATGCTCGGGTGTGACCACGCCCATCTCGTCGCACATGTTGACCAGGTAGTCGTAGCGCGCCCGGCCGAAGATCTGCATGGGATCGCGATTGGTGGTCCACAGCTCGTGGTTGCCCGGCACCCAGATCACCTTGGCGAACCGCCGTCGCAGCAGGTCAAGCGCCCAACGAATCTCGTCGGTGCGTTCGGCGACGTCACCGGCGACGATCAGCCAATCGTCCGGCGATGACGGGTACAGCGATTCGGTGACTGGCTTATTACCGATGTGACCGGTGTGCAGGTCGGAAACCGCCCACAGCGTCGGCTGTCCCCCGTTGCTCGAGTCCTGCCTTGCCACGACTAACCACCCTAACGACCCGGATTGATGAGCCGGCTTCGGCTAGGCCCTTGCTCGCCCGATTAGAACATGTTCTCGTTTCACTGTGACGGTGCTGACCCGACTTGTACACTCCCGGCAAGGGACCGCCGAGGCGACAGGGGGTGTCGTGGTCACCAGGGTGCGTCTGATCGGGGCGGTCGCTGCGCTGATCACAGTGGTCGTGATGGGCTGGCAGAGCGTCGCGCCCACGCCGGCCGCAGGCGGGACCGTCGAGCTGCGGTCGACCGCGGCGCCGATGGAGACCACGATGAAGAGCCCGATCGTGGCGACTACCGACCCGCGACCATTCGACCCGTGCGAGGACATCCCATTCGACGCCGTGCAACGGCTCGGATTGGCGTTCACACCACCCGAACACGAAGACGGGCTGCGTTGCCACTTCGACGCGGGTAACTATCAGATGGCCGTCGAGGCCATCATCTGGCGCAAATACGAACAGTCGCTGCCGCCTGACGCCCTCGAGACCACGATCCAGGGTCACCGCGCCGCCACGTACTGGGTCCTGAAGCCGACCTATCACAACAGCTACTGGTACTTCTCCTGCATGGTCACGTTCAAGACCAGCTACGGGGTGCTCCAGCAGGCGCTGTACTACTCGACGGTCTACTCCAACCCCGAGGTCGACTGTCCGTCCACCAACCTGCAGCGGGCCAATGACCTCGTGCCTTACTACAAGTTCTAGGGTCTGCAGCGCGCCCCACGGTTAGCCGAAGACGTCGTTGAGTGTGACGGTTTGCAGGTTGCGGCGCTGAATGAGCTCGGTCAGCTGGGCATAGCAGTGAGTGATGGTGGGCAGATTGGCGTGGCTGAGCACAATCTGTTGAGGCTGGAACGATCTTCCGGCGTTGGCGACCAAGCTGGCCTCGCTCTCCGGAGCCGAATCGCCAACGGTGCCGCTCCACAGGGTGATCGTGGTGTAGCCCTGGTCGGCCGCCACCCGGTCGATGTCGGCGTTATGCACCCCGAAGGGCGGACGAAAGAACGGTGCGCCGTCCGTACCGTAGGTGTTGCGAAGGAAATCTGCGTTGCGGCGGATCTGATCGTCTACTTCGGTCAACTTCATCCGGTTCAGGTACGGGTGAGACCAGGTGTGGTTGGCCATCTGCACCTGCCCCGCGTCGACCATGGGCCGCAGCGCAGGCGCGTTGACCGACCATGACGGGTTGGCGCCGTTGACGAAAAACGTCAGCCGTGTGCCGGTGTCACGGCAGAACTGCGCGAACGCGCCGACCACCGGCACGCTGGTGCCGTCGTCGACGGTGAGCGCCAGTTGGTTGCCATCGCCGGGCAGCCGGGTGAGCACACCAGCAGGCGGGGGGATGCGACCCACCGGGATTTTCCACCTGATGGGCACGGCGGTGGCCGCTGGCGCGCGGCTTATCGCAGCGACGACGCCAACCGCGATCGCCCACAGCAAGGTGCGCCGGTCGATGTGCGGCATAAGGCCAATGTACGCCGAGTAGCAGACTTTGAACCGTTGTGCTGCTTGATCTTTCACGAAATTCTCAGACTGGCCGGACGCGGCTGGCGCACGTTCGGCGAAGTCCCGCGAGTCGGGTAATCGGGAGTAGTCGGTCGCCCTTAACCTAGTGGTCGTGAAAACGACATCCACCCGACCAGTCGAGCCCATGCTCGGGACCCTGAGACAAGTCGGCGGCAATGCTCTTGGCCGACTGTTGGGTCTGCCGCGGGCGACCACCGGTTACACCGTGAATCGGGTGCAAGTCCCGATGCGCGATGGGGTCCGCTTGGTGGCCGACCACTACGCACCGACGACCTCCAGCCCCGTCGGCACCGTGCTGATCCGCGGCCCCTACGGGCGCGGATTTCCGTTCTCGCTGGTATTTGCCAGGCCCTATGCGGCCCGCGGCTACCACGTGGTGTTGCAGAGCGTGCGCGGAACGTTCGGCTCGGGTGGGGTGTTCGAGCCGATGGTCAATGAGGTCGCCGACGGCGCCGACACCGTCG
>DATIOT010000117.1:0-13095 GCA_035472875.1 Mycobacterium sp. | reverse complement strand
GTCCTCCCGGTTCGCCAACCCCACGCCCAAGGGCTGCGTCTTTGAGTACGTCTACCTCGCCCGGCCGGACAGCACGATTGCCGGCCGATCCGTTCACGCCACCCGGGTGGAGGTCGGTCGTCGCCTGGCCCGCGAACGCCCGGTCGACGCCGACCTGGTGATCGGCGTGCCGGAATCGGGCACCCCCGCGGCGGTGGGATACGCGCAGGAGTCCGGCATCGCTTATGGACAGGGCCTGATGAAGAACGCCTATGTCGGGCGCACGTTCATCCAGCCCTCACAGACCATCCGCCAGCTCGGCATCCGGCTGAAGCTCAACCCGCTTCGAGAGGTGATCCGCGGCAAGCGGCTCATCGTCGTCGATGACTCGATCGTGCGAGGAAACACTCAGCGCGCATTGTTGCGAATGTTGCGCGAGGCCGGTGCCGTCCAGGTGCACGTCCGCATTGCCTCACCACCGGTGAAGTGGCCGTGCTTCTACGGCATCGACTTTCCGTCGCCGGCCGAGTTGATCGCCAACGCCGTCGAAGACGAGGAAGAAATGCTCGAGGCGGTACGGCATGCCATCGGAGCCGACACGCTGGGCTACATCTCGCTGCGGGGCATGGTTTCGGCTTCCGAGCAGCCGGCTTCGCGGCTTTGCACCGCTTGCTTTGACGGCAAGTATCCGATTGAGCTGCCCAGCGAAACCGCCCTGGGCAAGAACGTCATCGAGCACATGCTCGCAAATGCGGCGCGCGGAGCCGGGCTCGACGATCTGGCACCCGATGAAGTACCTGTCGGGCGCTGACGAAATTCGCTCTAGGGACCTGACGTTTGATACCGGCGATGAGCGCTGCCCGGTAGCCTTTATCGCGATGACGGATCCCGGAAAAAGCCCCGGACGAACCCCGGGCAGCCAGGGCATCACCTACGCGTCGGCCGGGGTGGACATTGAAGCCGGTGACCGCGCCGTCGAATTGTTCAAGCCGCTGGCAACAAAGGCCACCAGACCCGAGGTGCGCGGCGGGCTAGGCGGATTCGCGGGATTGTTCGCGCTGCGTGGCGACTACCGCGAACCGGTGCTGGCGGCCTCCACCGACGGTGTCGGTACCAAGCTGGCGGTCGCTCAGGCGATGGACAAACACGACACCGTCGGCCTCGACCTGGTCGCGATGGTGGTCGACGACCTCGTGGTCTGCGGCGCTGAACCGCTCTTCCTGCAGGACTACATTGCGGTCGGCCGGACGGTGCCAGAAAGACTGAGCGCGATCGTCAGCGGTATTGCCGAGGGATGTGTGCGCGCGGGCTGCGCGCTGCTTGGCGGCGAGACGGCGGAACACCCTGGTCTTATGGAACCGGACCACTACGACATCTCGGCCACGGGTATCGGCGTGGTCGAGGCCGACGACGTGCTGGGGCCCGACCGCGTCAAACCCGGTGACGTCATCATCGCGCTGGGTTCTTCCGGCCTGCATTCCAATGGATACTCGCTGGCCCGCACGGTCCTACTCGAGATCGACCGGATGAACTTGGCCGGCTACGTGGAGGAGTTTGGCCGCACCCTGGGCGAAGAACTACTGGAGCCCACTCGGATCTACGCCAAAGACTGCCTGGCGCTGACCGCCGAAACCCATGTCCGGACGTTCTGCCACGTCACCGGCGGTGGGTTGGCCGGCAACCTGCAACGCGTCATCCCGGAGGGCCTGGTCGCCGAGGTCGACCGCGGCACCTGGACGCCCGCGCCCGTGTTCGCCATGATCGCCCAGCGTGGCCGGGTAACGCGGGAGGAGATGGAAAAGACCTTCAACATGGGCGTCGGCATGATCGCCGTCGTGGCACCTGAAGACACCGACCGCGCCTTGGCCATATTGACCGCACGCCACCTGGACTGCTGGGTGTTGGGAACTGTCTGCAAGGGTGGAAAAGAAGGGCCGCGGGCAAGGCTGGTCGGGCAACACCCGAGATTCTAAGAGTCTGCGACTAACAGCGTGCCGATGCGAAGCGCATCGGCACGGCGAGTGGTCTAGCGACGCCAGTCGTCCTCGTTATCCCACGAGTCGTCGGCGCCCTCGCCGTCCAACTCGTCGGATTCGTCGGCACCGGTCCCTGACAGCTCGCGCTGAAGCCGCTGGAAGTCGGTCTGGGGGGAGCTGTATTTAAGTTCTCGAGCAACCTTGGTCTGCTTTGCCTTAGCCCGGCCGCGGCCCATGGGGGGACCCCCTCGCGCAATAACGGAGCGGCCTAACGAGTAGGCGGCTCCGATCTCTTGGTGTCGTTATTGTCCTGCCAACAGTTTACCGTGCCTCGTGGATGGGTGTCGGCGACCCCTGCCCGCCGTGGCGGACGTCATCGTTCATTATCTCGTACCGCCCCGCAACCGTTCAACGGCCAACCGTCCCGCGCCGACCTGCTCGGTCGGCGGCAGGGAGTCGGCGTCGATGTTCGCCGCGACCGCGGCCTCCGCGCCGGTCGCAAGCTCGGTGTCGGCCGGCAATCCCCGCTTGAGCAGCGCCAGCGCTACCGGTCCGAGGTCCACGTGCTCGACCACGGTTCCCAGCCGTCCCACGGCGCGACCGCCGGCCTGCACCGCGTCACCTGTGGAGGGCCGCTCCACTGAACCGTCGAGGTGCAGCAACACCAGCATTCGGGGCGGTTTACCCAGGTTGTGCACCCGCGCGACGGTCTCTTGCCCGCGGTAGCAGCCTTTGTCCAGATGGACGGCTCCCGTACCGGGACCACCAATCCAACCCACTTCGTGTGGAATGGTGCGCTCGTCGGTGTCAACGCCGAGCCGGGGGCGCAACGCCGCCACCCGGTGGGCTTCATAAGCCCAGACCCCCGCCGGTCGCACGAGCGCCTGCGCGAAGCGCTGCTGCCAGTCGGCCGACTCGCTACGCGGCACCAGCAGGTCCAGTTCGATTTGGCCGGGATGGGCGCTGGGCATGCGCCGCACAAAGCCACCGCCGGCTAGCGGAACCGCGGTCAGCTCGGCGGGCAGAGCATCCAGGCCAAGGACGTCGAGCACTGCCTGGTCGGCCAGCCGCGGCCCCAGCAGCGACAGCACCGCCATGTCGGCACTGCCCGGCGTGACATCGGACCAGAACACCATCTTGCGCAGGTAGCTCAGCAGCGGCTCACCCCGCCACGGTTCGGTATCGAGGTAGGTGGTGCCGCCCAGCTCGCTCTGGATCCAGTGGTCTTCAACCCGGCCTTGACCATCGAGGCTGAGATTTTGCGTGCTGGCGCCCTCGGGCAGTTCACTGACGTGTTGGGTCGAGATGCTGTGCAGCCAGGTGTGCCGCTCGCTGCCCGTCAGGGTGAGCACCGCACGATGCGACCGGTCCACGAGCACCGCATCGGTTTCGGCCGCCCGCTGCTCGCCCAGCGGATCGCCGTAGTGCCAGATCGCACCCGCGTCGGGTCCGGGGTCGGGCGCAGGGACTGCGTTCACACATCAACTCTACGGATCAGTCGCGGTCCGACGAGCGTGAAGCCAGCTTAACGGTCGCGGCTAAGCTTCTCGTCCATGGCGGGCCAGATGGGTGTGATCGTCACGCTGGACGCTGAGATACATCCGCCGGGCACCGCGCTGTTGCACGCCGACGACCTCGCCGCAGTTCGCGGCGATGGCATCTTCGAGACACTACTGGTCCGCGACGGCATGGCTTGCCTGGTCGAATCCCATCTGCGGCGGCTGACCCAGTCGGCGAAATTCATGGATCTGCCCGAGCCAGACCTCGTGAGCTGGCGGCGCGCGATCGACCTGGCGACGCGCCAGTGGGCCGCGGGCACCGCCGACGAAGGCGCGATGCGATTGATCTGCAGCCGCGGTCGCGAGAGCGGCTCGCCACCGACCGCCTACGTGATGGTCAACCCTGTCCCCGAGCGAGTGGCCGCGGTTCGGCGCGACGGGTTGTCGGCGGTCACGCTGGACCGCGGATTGCCCGCCACCGGTACCGACGCGATGCCATGGCTACTGGCCGGTGCCAAGACCCTGTCGTACGCGGTCAACATGGCCGCCTTGCGGCACGCCGCCGGGCAGGGCGCCGGTGATGTCATCTTCGTCAGCTCGGACGGCTACATCTTGGAAGGTCCCCGCTCGACGGTTGTGATCGCCACCGATTCTGAAGCAGAAGCGGACGGTAATCCGTGTCTGCTGACACCGCCGCCGTGGTATCCGATCCTGCGCGGCACCACCCAACAGGCTCTCTTCGAGGTGGCCCGGGCAAAGGGCTACGACTGCGACTATCGCGCGCTACGCATCGCGGATCTGCATGCCGCCCAAGGGATCTGGCTGGTATCCAGCATGACCCTGGCCGCCCGCGTGCACACGCTCGATGGCCGGCGACTGCCTCGATCTCCGATGGCCGCAGAATTCGCCGAACTGGTCGACATCGCGATCGTCAGCGATCGCTGAGCGGTGAATTCTGTTGTCGGCTCGCGGAATGGCGGGTACGGTCGGCCGTACACAAGGAAGGAGGTGGTCCGCGAAATTGATAGCTTCATGGACATGTGAGGTGGCTACGCGCTAGCTGCATGGCTCGGAAGAGCTAGCGATCAACGCGCGCTGGCGAATTCCCCGTAGCCACCCGGCCCCCGAGCTTCCGGTCTGTCCAACCAGGAGCTTTGCTCGGGGGCCGCTCCATGTCCTGACCCGGCTCGTGCGGCCCGCTTGATCGGTGGCGGCATCCGTTGTCGTTAGGCGCCACTACTCGACGAATCGCGACAGGCGCGCCGATAGATGCGGCACCAGGCCGCCGTCGGCGTCCACCCGTTCCTCGACGTAGGCCAAGTCGCCGCCTTCGACGATGCCGTAGAGGCGCTTGGCGCCGCCGACCAGTACGCCGGACCGACTGCGGGCCAGCGCGTCGGTCACCAGTTCCCACGACGACTGGGTGCGCGGGCGACCATAGAACAGTTCGACGTAACCGGCCGAATGGGCCAGCAACAACTCGATGGTCTGGGACTCACTTGGATCGTCGGGATCGTTGACGAAGCGCCAGAAGCCCGTCTCGCGCAAGCCCGGTTCCCGGAAGTTGCCGGCGTCATCGAGTCGCCACGATCGGGCTTCCCAATTCAGGTAGTCGCCGCCGTCGTGCGAGACCACGATCTGCTGACCGAATCGGTAATCGCCGTTGGCTCCTCGGCCCTCGCCTTCGCCGCGCCATACGCCGACCAGAGGCAGCAGTGCCAGCAGCGCGTCATTGAGGTTGGCTCCTTCGCGCAGGTTGGCGGTGTCGGCGGGGACGGGCAAATCGTCGAAGGCGGGGATGTTCCGGGATGCGGTCGCCTTGGCGCGTTCTGCGGCGGCGGCCACGGCACGGTCGCCGGAACCCGCGGAACCGGCCGGTCCGTCAGGGTCCTCGGAGGTCACGACTCGTCAGTGATGAGCCGGTAGAGCATATACAGCGCGAACCATGAGATGAACACTGTCATCCCGACCAGGATGATCTCGAAGAAGAGCACCACGGGGACAAGTCTATTCGTCGCGCGGCTTCCGGGGACATCCCGGTCAGGCCCGCTCTATCAGGCGATCTTGACGTCCACCTCGTGGATGCCCGCGCCGGACGGCCTCACCACGGCGTCGCCATTACCGGCCGCGGACAGCGCTCGCAGCGTCCAGGAACCTGGTGCGGCGAAAAACCGGAAGTCACCGGTGGCCGACGCGACCACCTCGGCCGTGAACTCGTCCGACGAGTCCAGCAAGCGGACGAACGCGCCACCGACGGCCTGGCCGTCGCGGTCCACGACACGGCCGGTGATCACCGTTTCCTTCTCCAGGTCGACGCTGGCGGGCAATGCCAGTCCTTGCTTCGGTCCAGAGCACATATCAGCTTCCCAACTCGATCGGGGCACCCACCAGGGAGCCGTATTCCGTCCAACTGCCGTCGTAGTTTTTGACGTTTTTATGCCCGAGTAATTCCTGCAGCACGAACCAGGTGTGCGACGAACGTTCCCCGATTCGGCAGTACGCGATCGTTTCCTTGGTGCCGTCCAGACCAGCATTGGCGTACAGCTTGGCCAATTCCTCGTCGGACTTGAAGGTGCCGTCCTCGTTTGCGGCCTTGCTCCACGGGACGTTGATCGCGCCGGGGATGTGGCCTGGCCGCTGGCTCTGCTCCTGCGGCAGGTGCGCCGGCGCGAGGATCTTGCCGGAGAATTCGTCGGGGGAGCGCACGTCGACGAGATTCTTGACGTTGATAGCCGCGAGGACCTCGTCCCGGAAAGCTCTGATGCTGTTGTCCGGCGGGGCCGCGGTGTAGGAGGTCGCCGGCCTGCTAACGGTTTCTGTGGACAGCGGGCGCCCATCGAGCTGCCACTTCTTGCGGCCGCCGTCGAGCAGCTTGACCTTGTCGTGCCCGTACAGCTTGAAATACCAGTACGCATAGGCGGCGAACCAATTGTTGTTGCCGCCGTAGAGAATCACCGTGTCGTCGTTGGAGATGCCACGGTCGGACAGCAGTTTGGAGAACTGCTGAGCGTCGACAAAGTCGCGCTTGACCGGGTCCTGCAGATCGGTGCGCCAGTCCAGCTTGATCGCGCCGGCGATGTGGTCGCCGTCGTAGGCGCTGGTGTCTTCGTCGACCTCGACGAAGACGACGTTCGCGGCGTCGAGATTGCTCTCGGCCCAGTCAGCGGAGACCAGGACGTCGGAGCGTGCCATGGTGGGGATCCTTTCGGTTTCTTCTCACGAGGGGGTCAAACGGGTTGCGCGGGAGGCGCGGTCGGCCGGAGACGCGCCACAAGGGGGTAGAGCTGGCAGCCAAGGCAGATGCCGAAGGCCGCATTGAGCAGGGCGGCCACCAAAGCGGCCGCGGTGGCGATGACGCCCAGCAGTAGAACGCCCGCGGCGAATCCGGCAACGCCGCAGACCGCGAAGACCAAGCCGACCAATTGGGCGAACTTCAGCGGTGGCACGGGTTCGCGTTCCGTGACCGGTCCCAGCCGGGGCGCCACAACCGTGGCGAACACCCGTCCGTAGGGATGCCGGCGCGGCCCACTCAGGGCACCGATGGCAAAGACCACGGCCTGCACGCCCAGAATGACCGCGGCGGCCAGACGACTGACCGCCGACACAATCAACGTGACGACCAGCACTGCGGTCGTCACCCAGGCGGCGAACCTGGGCCCGCGGACGTCGACGCGCTCCGGCCCGGTGCGGGTGTTGCTGTTTGACACAAACGACTCCTAGGTGCGCCTATTGCACGGAAACGGTGGGAGGCATGCCACGGTCTGCTCCGAGGCTGCTCCGAGTGCTACGCGGAAGGGCGCGGCTACTCAGCAGCTACAGCAACAGCAACAACCCGCGAGGCGGCACAGGTCTACTGCGCGACGCTTGGTGAGCATGGGCTCGAGGCGGGCTGACACGTCGGCAAGCTTACCTAATGACACAGTGGTCAAGCCAACAGCGGTACGAGCGCGGACCGCAGGTCGACGGCCTTGGGAACTCCCGACGCCCGGTATCGTTGTCGCCCCTCGACATCAAAGATCAAGGTGGTGGGCAGCGACAGCACCGAAAATTGACGTGCGGCCGCCGGATTGGCATCCAAGTCAATCTCTACATGAGCGACGTCGCCGAGGTCGTCGCAGACTTGGTCGACTACCCGACGAACCCGGTCGCAAGGCCCGCACCACGGGGCGCTGAAATGCACAACGGTCGGTCCGGTGCGGGAGAGCCCCAGGTCTGCGGCGTCCGCGTCGACGCCCTGGATCGACTCCGAGTCGACTTCGCGGATATTTCCTGAGCGCCGGGTCAGGAACCATCCTGCAAGAGTTGCCACGACACCGGCAGCTACGGTCGCGACGATCACGGTCATCATGACTGCTTAAACCCGTCGAGAGTAATCGTTACTCCCCGCGCGATGCCTTCGATGATGACGTCGGAGCCACGCGCTCCCACGGTTTGCGGCGCCACCCCAAACGGCAGCCGCTGGTTGGGCAGCCTGGTGCTGAAGGCATGCAGCACCGCGTCCCGCTTGTCATCCGGAACGGTTTGGTTGGCAGTGTCCGGTCCGGTGAGGATGCCGGTGGGGGTAAGCACCAGCGTCGCCTGGTCGTCGGGGGCGATCGAAAGATCCACCGACACGCTGACCCGACGGTCGAAGTTGGCCGATTTCGGCGTGCCGCTGAACACCAGACCGTGGTTGTCGGAGATCCCTGATGCGGTGATGCCGCCGGTGGCGGTGTTGGTTTCCTTAGGGGGTGCCTCGACCATCAGGTCGCTGATGCCCATATACCGGCCCAGGTGCGTCGAGTCGATGATGATGCGACTTTCCAGCTTGCCCACCGGGAGCTTCGCATCGGGCCTGATCAGCCAGGACGCATAGGCTAGGTCTATTGAGTACATCGTGGCTTCGAGGGTGGCCTTGCCGACCATCGTGTGATCGACGGCGTTGGCCTTGATCTCCAGCTGGTTGTAGTGCTCGTGTAGTGCCTGGGGAATGAAGGGAAAAGCCAGGATGGCGACGAATGGGTCTGACCCCAAATTTGCCGCTTTGCGCACGTTGGACGACAGCCGGTATTCGGCGTAGATGCTGGCCCCGTAGTCGACGCCGATGGCAACGATCACAATCACGGCCGCCGCGGCCGCTGCGATCACACCGATAAGCACCCTGCGCATTCGCATATTGTGGCGCAAGCCTGGGCGACCGGCCCGTCCCGGACGCCTGGTGGCGGGGCTCACACTGGCCTGTCTGATCACGCCAATGACCAGGTGGCACGTTATCGTTAGATGACCTGGCAACTAACGCCACATGGCGTTATCAATTTCGGGAATGGGATTCCCACGAGGTGGAGGGGGGTCATTGGAGCTTTTACTGCTGACCTCGGAGCTGCATCCCGACGCGGTCCTGCCGTCGTTGTCGTTGCTCCCCCACACCGTCCGGACGGCGCCGCCAGAACCGTCCTCATTGCTGGAGGCCGGAACCGCGGACGCCGTGCTGGTCGACGCGCGCATCGACCTATCGTCGGCACGCGGTCTTTGCCGTCTTTTGAGCACGGCGGGCCGGTCGGTCCCGGTCTTGGCGGTGGTAAGCGAAGGCGGCCTGGTCGCGGTCAGCGCTGACTGGGGGTTGGACGAAATCCTCCTGCCCAGCACCGGGCCCGCCGAGATCGACGCCAGACTCCGGCTGGTGGTCGGCCGCCGCGGCGGCCTGGCCGATCAGGAAAGCGCGGGCAAGGTGAGCCTGGGCGAGCTGGTGATCGACGAAGGCACCTACACCGCGCGACTTCGCGGGCGTCCGCTTGACCTCACCTATAAAGAATTCGAGCTGCTGAAATACCTGGCCCAGCACGCCGGCCGGGTGTTCACCCGCGCACAACTGCTGCACGAGGTGTGGGGGTATGACTTCTTCGGCGGCACCCGGACTGTCGATGTGCACGTACGCCGACTGCGGGCCAAACTCGGCCCCGAGTACGAAGCGTTGATCGGCACGGTACGCAACGTGGGTTACAAGGCCGTCCGGCCGGCGCGCGGCCGAGCGCCGGTTGCAGACCCTGACGACACCGAAGACGTCGAGCCCGACGATGTCGAAGACCCACTGGTCGACCCGTTACGCAGTCAGTGACCTCGCCTGACTGGCGCTCCACACTGACCGCCGAAGAGCAGCATCGGGTACGCGAACTCGTCACGGCGGCAACCGAATTCGATGGGGTAACACCCGTCGGCGAACAGGTGATGCGGGAACTCGGTCACGACCGCACCGATCATTTGCTGGTCACCCGCTCCGAACTGGGCGCCGGGGGCGACGCGATCATCGGGTACCTCAACCTCAGCCCGCCACCGGACGGGGGTACCGGGATGGCGGAACTGGTGGTGCACCCGCGGGCCCGCCGGCGCGGTATTGGCGGCGCGATGGGACGCGCGGCGCTGGCCAAGACCACCGGTCGGAACCAGTTCTGGGCGCATGGCACGCTCGAGGCCGCCCGAGCGACCGCGTCCGCACTAGGTCTGGTCCCGGTCCGCGAACTGGTCCAGATGCGACGGTCGCTGCGCGATATTCCCGACCCGGTGGGCCCTGCGCCCGGGGTCCAGATCCGCAGCTACGCGGGCCCGGACGATGACGTTGAGCTGCTGCGGGTCAACAACGCTGCGTTCGTCGCACATCCCGAACAGGGCGGGTGGACTGCAGCCGAGTTGGCGGAGCGGCGCAGCGAACCGTGGTTCGACCCGGCGGGCTTGTTCCTGGCGTTCGGCGACTCTGCAAGTGACCAGGCAGGCAAGCTACTGGGCTTCCACTGGACCAAAGTGCACCTCGATCAACCGGGCCTGGGCGAGGTCTATGTCCTGGGCGTCGACCCGTCGGCGCAGCGGCGCGGCCTGGGGCAGAGTTTGACAGCCATCGGTATTGCATCGCTGGCGCGACGGCTGGCCGATTCGCCCGAACCCACCGTGCTGCTCTACGTGGAGTCAGACAACGTCGCGGCCATGCGGACCTACGAGCGCTTGGGTTTCACCACCTACAGCGTCGACACCGCCTACGCGCCCCTTGCCGGCTGAGCAGAAGCGCAGGCACACGCGGTGTGAAATCTGACTGTTCACTCCACGTTCACTGTCTCGTCACTTATGCGGGCGGCGGTGGCGCATACTTTCGCGGTGACCTGGCAACCTCCCTATGAGAGGTGGGGAGGGGCGCCCGGATGCGTCCAGAATGCGTCAGAAGGCGAGATCAGTGAGGCTCGACAGGGTGGACAGGGCGCTGACGGCAGCGGTGTTGGCGATGGTGATCAGTGGTGGGGCGCTGACCGCCTGCGGCAGCGATGAAAACCGCCGCGGCGCCTCGACGACAGCCCTCTCGGGAGCAGCCGGCACCGCGGCCTGTGACGGCAAAAATGGACTGACCGCGGAAGGGTCGACCGCTCAACAGAACGCGATGGCGTTGTTCAATCAGGCGTGGGGCCAGTACTGCGCGGGCAAGCGTGTGTCATACAACCCGACCGGGTCGGGCGCCGGCCGCGAGCAGTTCATCGCCGGCCATGTCGACTTCGCAGGATCGGACTCGCCGCTGGTCGCGGATCAGATCGGCCCGGCTGCAAAACGCTGCGATGGAAACCCGGCGTGGGACCTGCCGCTCGTGTTCGGGCCGGTCGCACTGGTCTACAACCTGCCGGGCGTTCAGACACTGGTTGTCAGTAGTGACGCGCTGGCCAAGATCTTCAGCGGCAGGATCACGGCCTGGAATGACCCACTGCTCGCAGCACTCAATCCCGGTGTAGCCCTGCCGGACACAAAGATCATGCCGATCTACCGGGCGGACTCGTCGGGAACCACCGACAACGTGCAGAAATATCTGACCGCCGCCGCACCGCAGAGCTGGACCAAAGGAGTTGGCACCGAGTTTCAGGGCGGTGTCGGCGAAGGAGCCACAAAGTCGGCCGGCGTGATTCAGGCGGTGCGGACGACACTGAGCGCCATTGGATATGTCGAGAAGGGCTTTGCCGACCAGGCCGGTATGCCCTACGCCCAAATCGACACGGGCAACGGCGTGGTCCCGCTCACCAACGACACGGCCAGCAATGCCATCAACGCAGCCCGCTTTGTGGCCGATGGCAACGACCTGGTGCTGGACCTGAACCCGATGTACGGCACCAAGGACCCACATGCATACCCGTTGGTGCTGGCCACGTATGAGATTGTGTGCTCGGGGGGCTACGACCCGGACACCTCCCGGGCGATCAAATCGTTCCTCGCCGTGGCCGCCGACAACGGCCAGTCCGGCCTTTCGTCGGCGGGCTATGTTCCGTTGCCCGATAAAGTCAAGGAGCGACTGGTCACCGCGATCAACGCAGTGCAGTAGACCAATTGACCCGGGTTTAAGGAGCGACAGCAGAACTGTGACGGGATCACGGTGACAACACCCAACCCAGCCGACGCAGGTTCGGGTGCCGTTGTCGCTGCGCCCTTTCCCGAGTCGCCGGTGGTCCCCATCAGCCCGTGGGGGAATGCTCAACCGCGTCTGGGGGACCGGATATTTCGCTGGTTGGCAGAGTGTTCCGGTGTCCTGATCGTCGTCCTGATCGTCGCGATCGGTGGATTCTTGCTGTTGCGCGCCATACCAGCGTTGAAGCGCAATCAAGAGAACTTTTTCAGCTACGGCGGCAACTGGGTCACTACCGACACCTCGGCGATGCACTTCGGGATCTTCGATCTGCTGCAAGTGACCGTGTTCGTGTCGCTGTTCGCATTGATCCTGGCTATGCCGGTTGCCCTGGGCGTCGCCATCTTCCTCACGCAGTACGCGCCACGGCGGGTTGGCGGACTGCTGGCCTACACAATCGATCTGCTGGCCGCGGTTCCCTCGATCATCTACGGCATCTGGGGCCTGCACGTGCTGGCGCCTCAGCTGCGACCGGTCGCGACCTGGCTCAATCACGCCCTGGGTTGGTGCTTCCTGTTCGCTAGTGGCAATGCGTCGGTGGCCGGCGGGGGCACCATCTTCACCGGCGGGATCGTGTTGGCGGTGATGATCCTGCCGATCATCACCGCGGTCACCCGCGAAGTGTTCGTCCAGACTCCCCAGGATCAGATCGAGGCTGCACTGGCGCTCGGTGCGACGCGGTGGGAAGTGGTCAAGACGACCGTGCTCCCGTTTGGGTGGTCGGGATATATCAGCGGCGCCATGTTGGGTCTGGGCCGTGCCCTGGGCGAGACAGTCGCGCTGCTGATCATCTTGCGCGGCACCCAAACAGCGTTCGGCTGGACGTTATTCGACGGCGGGTCGACCTTCGCGACCAAGATCGCGGCCACCGCATCGGAATTCAATGACCAATACAAGGCCGGCGCTTATATCGCTGGGGGACTGGTGCTTTTCCTGCTCACCTTTGTAGTTGACGCCCTGGCACGTGGTGCTGTCGCCGGGACCAGAACCAGAAGATTGCGCCGATGACCTCGATGTTGGACCGCCCTCTCAAGGCGCGGACAATCTCCGGGCTCGGCCGGCGCCGTCGAGTCGCGAACAATGTTGCCACCGTGCTGGTGTCGGTGTCGATGCTGATCGCTCTGATGCCATTGGTGTGGGTGCTGTGCTCGGTAATCGCCAGGGGGTTCAAGGCGATCACGTCCACCGTGTGGTGGTCGCATTCACAAGCGGGTATGACAGCATTCGTGGGCGGCGG
>DATIOT010000116.1:0-15719 GCA_035472875.1 Mycobacterium sp. | reverse complement strand
CCACCGGCACACTCGGGCGGCCCCGCTGCGACGGGAACAGATCAGCGAACATCTCCTCAGCGAACAACTCCCGGCGATGGGCAGCCAGGAACGCAAACACGCTGTCGCCCTTCAGAAGATGACCGGCAACCGACTCCGCATGCAACAACTCACGCTGATCATCAGACCGACCCTGCACCCACCAATCATCCCGAAAACCCCAGCACAACCACTCCCGCCACGCGGATTAATTCAGCAGACTCCTAGTAGCGCGCGGGCGGTGCGCGCCACTTCGAGGGCGTGGCGGGTGTTATCGAGCTTGCCGATGCTGATCTGCTCGGGGACGAGACGGCCCGCGTCGCTCAGGCGCCCGAGGTGCACGGCCAGCAGGGTTCCTCGGTTCACCGCGATCGCCATGTCGACGAGTTGCTTCTGGACGAGTTGGAAGCTTGCGAGCGGCCGTCCGAATTGCTTGCGCTGCTTGGTGTAATCGAGAGCCGACTCGTATGCCGACCGGGCCGCGCCCATGACACCCCAGATGATTCCGTAGCGGGCTTCGTCGAGACAGGTAAACGGTCCGCGGAGGCCACGGGCACCGGGCAGCATCGCGTCGGCATCGACGCGGCAGCCGTTGAGTTCGATGTCGCACTGAATGGATGCGCGCATTGAGAGCTTGCCGGTGATATCGGTCGCTTTGAAACCTGGTGTGCCGGTCGGAACGAGGAAGCCGCGCACACCATCGTCGGTGCGGGCCCACACCACCGCGATGTCAGCGATCGACGCGAGACCGATCCATCGCTTGCGGCCCTCGATCACCCAGGTGTCACCGACGCGCCGCGCCGTGGTTTCCATCGAGCCGGGATCGCTGCCGGCGCCCGGCTCGGTGAGCGCGAAGCAGCCTATTGCCTCTCCGGCGGCCAGCGCCGGTAGCCAGGTCTGTTTTTGCTGCTCTGAGCCCCACGTATGAATGGCGGTCATCACCAAAGAGCCCTGCACCGAGACGAAGGTGCGCAGACCGGTGTCGCCGGCCTCGAGCTCCAGGCACGCGAGCCCGTACTCGACGGCAGTATTGCCCGGGCACCCGTAGCCGTTCAGGTGCATGCCCAGCACGCCGAGTTCGCCCAATTCGCGAGCAATCTCCCGCGGAAAGCGGGCTTGCTCGAATAGCTGGGTGGCCCTAGGCGCGTAGCACTCGTCGACGTAACGGCGCACGCGGTCGCGCAGCGCACGCTCCTGATCGGTTAGCAGCGTGTCGATCGCCAATGGATCGTAGGGGTCCAGATGTGGGTGGTCTGTCGTGGTGGTGGCGGGGCGGGTGATCAGGGTCATGACTCCTCTCACATCGATTGTAGATACTGATTTCGGTCGAGCGCTCCAACTGGGATTCACGTCCGGGCAGACATTGATGACACGACTGGATCATCGGATTGCCCTGGGGGAAGCCCGATTTCGGCGAGGATTTCGGCGGTGTGTTCGCCGACGTGCGGGCACTGTCGTCGCACGGTGGCCGGGGTTTGCGAGTACCGCACCGGGCAGCCGATGAGTCGGTAGGTGCCCTCGGTCGGATGATCGGCCACCTCAAACAGGCCGCCGTCGCGCGCGTAATCGCTGTCGACGGCTTCGCTGAGGGTTTGCACCGGCGCAGCCGCAATGTCGTGCTCGGCGCAGGCACGCCGTAGTTGGGCGCTGGTGAACTCCCGGGTCAGCTCCTCGACCACGCTATACAGCTCCTCGCCGTGTTCGCCGCGTGCGGCCCGGGTGCTGAAGCGCGGGTCGGCCGCGAGTTCCGGGTGGCCCAGGATGGTGAAGAAATCATGCCAGTTGCGGTCGCCGTAGGGCAGCACGCACACCGATCCGTCGCTGACCGGGAATGCCTTGTGGGAGCCGCTGAGTGCGCGGGGATAGCCGAACGCGGACGCGGCAGGTTCGAAGACCGCGCCGCCGACGTGCTCAATGAGGTTGAACGACAACACGGTGTCCAGCATCGGCACCTCGACGTGCTGCCCTTGCCCGTGGCGGGCACGGTGATACAGCGCGGCCAGGATCGACTGCGCCAGCACCAGTCCGCACACCTTGTCGGCAAGGAGGGTCGGCAGCAGATACGGTTGGCCGGTCGTCTGCCGGTTCAGCCACACCAACCCGGATTCGGCCTGGATCACGTCGTCGTAGGCCGCTCGATTCTCCTGGCCGCTGCCGATGCGGAAGCCGTGAGCAGTGGCGTACACGATGTGCGGATGGGCGGTAAGTACCTCGTCGGGTGACAGACCCATGCGAGCCAGGGACCCGGGCCGCAGGTTGGTCAGCAGCACGTCGGCTGTCTGCAGCAATTGGGCCAGCGCGGTCGCGCCGTACGCGGATTTCAGATCCAAGACGATGCTGCGTTTGTTGCGGTTGAGGTTGAGCGCGAGCCAGCCCATGTCCTCGCTGCGGCGAGGCAGGTAGCCCCTGTTCACATCGCCGGCGCTGGTTTCGACCTTGATCACGTCCGCCCCCAGGTCGCCCAGAATCTGCCCGGCCAGCGGGCCCATCACCACGCTGGCCAGTTCGATCACCCGCACGCCCGCCAGCGGCCCGGTCACAGCCGCCTCACCTGGTGCCTGCCGCATCACGCGCCTCCTACTTTGTCCGGGGCCATCATCGCGCCGACTCCGCCGCTGTCATTCGCCACCGGAAGCGCTCCGGTCGGCCTTCCTGCGGCCCGGGCTGGCCTTGCGCGCGTCGGGCGCGGGTTGGGTGTCCACGTCGCTGAGTTCGGCGATTCCGCGGTCGATTCCGGCGCACATCACGTCGATGTCGGGCACGGTGTCGTAGTCACCGGTCACACCGATATAAAGATTGCCGTCGTAGGAGAAGATCGCCGTGGCGATCCGAATCTGCGGCCCCAGCATGACGTAGGGCCCGGCTTCGAGCATGCGACGTCCCAGCAGGTAAAGGCGGTGTTGGGGACCCGGAACATTGGTGGTCACGGTGTTGACGGTGCGCTGGGGAAGCCGTGCCGACAGCCGCGAGCCGAGCGCCAGCAACATGGGCGGCGAGAATCCCTGCAGCCCGACAAGAACCTGGCCCGCCACAGCGTCGCCTCGCTGCTTCACCTCGTTCATCTGCTGGCTGATTGTCTGCAGCCGCCGGACTGGATCCTGCTCACCCACCGGCAGGCGGACGAAGACGGCCGAGACTTGATTGCCGCCAATTTCGCCGGGGGCACGGACCGATACCGGCACCATGGTTCGCACGGCGCTGGACGGCTCGAGCTCAGCGCGGGCCGCCAGCAGTTCCCGAAAGCCGGAGGCCACCGCCGCGAGCACCACGTCGTTGATGGTCCCGCCGTACCGTGACCGGATGGACTTCACCGCCTGCAGGCTGATCGTCGTGCGCGCAAAGCGCCGGTATGGGCCGATCGGTCCGTTGAGCGAGGATGTGGTCGCCTCGGCCAGATTCTTTCCGAGCGGAAGCACCGAACGTGCCGTCACCAGGCCCCGTCCGAATACTTCGCGCGGTGTGCGTAGCGCGCCCTCCAGCGCCCGGATTTGATCCAACGGGCTCAGCCCTCGCAGCGATTCGGTCGCCAGAGCCCGCCGGCCTGGCGCGGGCTGCGGGCGCCACGACGCGGGCGCAGGTGCGTGCGCCTCTGGTTCGTCGGTCAGGATCACGGTGTTGATTTCGTTGGCGGTCACTCCGTCGACCATCGCGTGGTGAAGTTTCCACAGCACCGCCCAACGATTCTCGCTCAGTCCTTCCACGACCCACATCTCCCACAGTGGATGGCTTCGGTCGAGGTGCTGGGAGACCACCCGGGCAAACAGTCGGGTGAGCTGTTCCTCGTCGCCCGGCGCGGGCAACGCGGTCCGGCGGATGTGATAGTCCAGGTTGAAGTTGGGGTCGTCGATCCACAGTGGCCGGGCGATCCCCAGGGGTAGGAAGCGCAGCTTCTGACGGTAGCGCGGGACCAGCGCCAGCTTGCCTTCGACGTAACGCATGAGTTCGTCGTGGTCGGGAGCAGGCCCCTCGAAGACACAGAACCACGCGACATTCGACAGAATCTCGTCTGTCTCCAGGTCCAGAAACGCCGCGTCGAGCGCAGTCAGCCGTTGCATGTCAACTCCGTGTGGTCGGGAACCGCCTGCCCAAACTCTGTGGCGGTGTCGACCACGCTATGTGCGTGCGGGCCCAACAACGTTGTTCGGAGACACACCGATTGGTGACCGACGTTGTGCCCAGCACCATCGACGGGGCGCCGCGACTCGTTCAACGATGGATTCAACTCCGCGCGATACCTTAGCGATAAGCAACCGCAGGGAAGACCCAGAAGGGCGCATTAGTGACTGAATCGGGGCTAAATCCGGATGAGGCAGGTCGACGACACGTCCGATGAGCCGAACGAGGCCTCGTCGCGGGTCGTGACCAAGGAATCCGACGCCGGGGGACGAAGCAGCCGGCACGGTGGCGGAGCCCGGCAGCGCGGCACAGACCAAGGTGGCGTGGTGGATTCGGCACTATGGGTTCATCGGTACCGCTGTCGGTCTGCTGTTCCTGTGGTTGTCGATGACCCCGTCGCTGCTTCCCCGTGGCCCGTTGTTCCAGGGTTTGGTGAGCGGCGCGGCTGGCGCGATCGGATATGGCTTCGGCGTGTTCGGGGTGTGGCTGGTGCGCGATGCAGTTGAAGCCGCTGTTGTGCAGTTTCTGGGTGGCCACGTGCTCGGCCTGGAAACCGAAGTCTGACTTTGTCCACGGCCCGGGCACGATGATGGTCGGACCGACACCGCCGAGCTCGGAGGTGATCGGCTTGTCGATCATCGGCTCGTTGCGCAGCTTGCGTGCGGCGCCGTTCTCGCCGGGGCCGTAGACGATCAGGTCGTGGGTGTGTTCGCTGCCGGTGATGTGAATGGTATCGACGCTGGGGTGCTTGCAGAGGTAGGCGCCCACATCGCCGCCGCCATACACCAAGCGCAGGTACCCATCAGCGACGAGGGGCGCGAGCGCCTTCTCGAAGATCGGCCCCAGGTAGGCGTTGACCGGGTTCATTTTCAGGATGACGACCTCGCCGTCGGCGTAGAGCTTGTACAGGACGTCGAGCAGGGGAATCGACGCGATATTCCCCGCGCCGAGAACCAGTGCGACCTTTCCCTGTCCGCGGTGTCGGCGCATGCGCCTGGCAACCTCCCCCGGGAGTGCGGCTGGCGTCGTGCCGGGCTGCATCCAGACCTCGGTGGAGATGCCGTGCAGCAACAGCCGCTCCTTGAGGTCGTGGGGGTAGACACGCACGATCGTCTGGCCGTCGGGGCGCTGTCGGATCGGGAACCCCTTGAGCGGGTTGTCGCCGGCGGCCACGACGTTGAGCGTTTCGACGGCTGCGGTCATCCAGCTCAACACGGCGTAGGGGCCGCTCATCCACTCCTCGCCGGCCAGCGGCGAACCCGCCGGGATGCCCTTCGCCTCGACTGCCGCGGCGACCCATTCGGCGGCGGCGTCTCGGACCAGCGGACGGAGCCGTTCGAGGTAGCCAACTTTCTCGGCGATCGACAGCTCAGCCCAGCGCGGCTTCGCGGCGGTGAGGTCGGCGAGTGCCTGGTCAGGTACTAAGTGGGTCATCAAGTCTCCCGCGTTGGAGGTTGGGTGAGTCAGTCGGCGGATGAGCCGAACGGTTCGGCCAGGCAATACGACCGACCTCCGCCAATCTCTTACCGATAACGGATGTGCGCCCTGCTGTCACAACGGGGTCGCCACCGGCCCAGCGGGATCAGACGCGGGAATCTCGTCTGGCACGTCGTCGGCCGGCAACCGCTGCCACGGGAATCGCCTCGTCGCGTGCCGCATGCGGTAGTGCACGTCTCCGTGGGCGTTCAGGGCAAACCAGCCGACGCCCTTGTGGAGAATCAAGCTCGCGTCGGGGATCCACCGACGGTCATCCAGCGGGTCGAGCGGTTGCGGAGCCGCGATCGACACCTCCGCGCTGACGTGGCCCTCGCCGTCCTCTTCAGCGAGGCGCGCGAGGATCGTCCCGTCGCGGTCGCAAATCTGCGATTCACCGATCATCGTCGTCGGCCACCGGAGTCCGGGCGCCAGTGGTGTTTCGCCGACGATCGGGCCCACATGGGCGGCGTGCGCGACCGGGGCGCCGACGAGCCGGGCGACCTGACCGGGAAGGGCGGCCTGCTGGCGCTTCCACTCAGCGTGCTGATGGGCGAACCAGCGACCCAGCGGTCCGGGCCAATTGGTCGGCATCGACGGCCAGCACATCCCGCCGAGCACGAGTTGTGCGCCGCCGGCCCGCTGACGACGCGAGGTCTCATACCGGGCCCATTCCCACCCGGACATCAGGCCGACGGTGGCATCGAGCGCCGCACAGCGGATCACGCCATCGTCGTTGCCGCCGCGATAGTAGTTGTGCTCCCATGCCGTCGGCGTGTCCTTGTCATGTAGGTGGGCGGAGCCGTCGGGCTCGGCGAGGACATAGGTCCCATATGTGTGTGCGCCACGGACCGCCACAAAGCCGCCTCCGATGACGCACCCCAGCCCGCGTGCGAGACCGCTGAGGAGCTGAAACGCTGGCCCTTTGATGGGAAAAGGCGTCGAACGTAGCACCTTGGCATACACGTTGGGCGTACTCAGCGCCTCAGGCAGCAGAATCGCGTCGGCGTGGTGCTCACGGTGCGCGTCGCGTACCAGATCCTCGACGTGCCGCAGATTGCTCTCTACGTCGCCGAGCTTGAGGGCGGGTTGCACCACGGCGAGCCGCGTCATGGCTGCGCCCCCGAGAAGGCGGGCGCGACCGCCACTGCGGTAGGTGGATACGGTCCCACGCGGTCTCTCCTCACCACTGGAATGGGCTGGGCAGCTACGGAAGTCACCGCTCGGCGGTAGAGCCACACAAGCTTGCCCGCGTCAAGAAGATACCGATGCCGTGCCCCGTGACTCCCGAGATACAGGCGGCTGCGAAGCAACCACAGTGGCAGATAGCGGTGGCAGTTGAGCATGTTCCGCACGCTGGTGAGCAACGCAGCGGGAAGGTCCTCTTTGAGCTCTGGGTGTGGCACCGCGGCGCAGATCCTGTTGCGACGCGCATCCGTAGTGTCGAGCAGTTCGAGATGGGCTATCAACGCTGCGCTGAACGTCTGCTGGCACATGAAGACCGACTGCAACGTAACGAGGCCGTCAGAGAATAGTGGCTGGGGCGCCAGCTTCGCTAAACCATTGGCAGTGCAGTCGACGAACAGGGTGTCTTCAGGTGTGTCGACGGTCCCCTCGTCGAGGTCGATCTGCCCGTTGCGCAGGCGATGAACGCGACCCATCCGGACCACGTTCTCGATGGTGCGCAGCTTCCTAAGCTCATCGCTGTCGATGGTCGCGCAGCGCCACTTCGTCGGCAGCAGGTCCGGATCGATGCGACACACTACGTTTTGACGCTCAAGCTGGAGGTAGACCTCGTCGATGGAGCCTGATTTCGCAATGCTTTCGACGAAATCCACGATGGACGATATTCCAGCGGCAGGCTGGACGGTAGCCCGATCCCACAGCCAGGCATCGTGCGGCACGATCCATTGGATACGGTGCGGTGGCGCACCGCGGTCGAGTAGGAACAAGATCGCGTCAATGCCGGTCTTGCCAGCACCTACGATCACATAGCGCTCGTACGAACGCGCAAGGCGAGCAAGGCCGTTAGGCGGAACCAGCGCCACATCCTCGTCGACGGCATAGCGGGGTGGAGACACGGACGGCACCTGCACCTGCATGTGGGTGCTGTCGACGATCCGTCGGCGAGCAGTGATGCGGGTGACGCGAGTGGGGTCCATGATGGACACGACCTCACCGTTGCCGCGGTGCTCGGTCATCGGGAGAAAACACACGCGACCGGTCGACAAGAAACGGTCCATTGCGTTGTTGTAGTACGCGACAATCTCGGGTCCCGAGGTGAGGTCAGCGCCTCCCTGTCCCAGGCCCGTTGAGTTGAGGCCGTAATAGGCCGCCGGCTGATGCAGCTTGACGAACGGGTATGCGTCGTTCCAATGTCCGCCAGGGCCCAAGCGCCGATCGACGATCACCAGACGCGCCGTCGGGTCCTCGGCGAGAATCACGTCGGCGAAGGCCATACCCATCGCCCCAGCGCCCAGGATCAGGTATTCGGCATCCAGCTGCTCCGTCGGGGCCGAACTGCCACTCCCTTCTTCGCCCCGCCGCGCGGCATGGGTGGCTGTATCTCCGTCGCGTTCCATTTGTTATCTACCTCTCGGTGGTGTTTTGCTGTCGGTGGAAAGCGTATGTTTTGGGCCGATCCGTGGTCGATTCCCCAAAGGTCTCGAACATGGTGGTCCTTCAGGGGATTTCGTGGTCGGTTTCCGCCGCTGCGGGGCTCCGCCGACCATGTCTCATTCACGCCACCCCGACGTTCAGCGCTGCGCTAAGTTAACGCGATGAGAGGTGTCCAGCGGAGCCCGGACGACTCTGTGTATGTCCGCATCGTCGGCGCGCTGGCAGACGCTGGGCTCACCGTCGACGCTACGGGGCATGTGTCCGTCCGAGAGGCCCTCGACGAGGCACTGTTAGTCACCGAGAGCGAGATCGATGCGCTGGCAATGGGCACGCTGGCCGACCTTTGCCAGAGGCTTGTGCGGTTACACGACCTGCGCGACGAACTTGCCGAGCAGCAGCTCCAACGCCGACTCCACACCCATACCCGGGTCCACGACTTACTCTCGAAGCTCCGAAGCGCCAGCTCAGTTGACGCGATCGTCGCCGGTGCGCCCCAGGCGGTCTGCGAGGCTTGCGATTTCGACCGCGCGGCCGTCTACCGTGTCCGCGGCAGCGATATGCTCTGCGAGGCGATCTACGTCCGCGATGACCCCGACACCGCGTTCGAATTCCTGGAGTTCAGCCGCGAGAATCCCGGCCCGCTGCAGGATCAGATCTTGGAGTCCGAGATGGCCCGGCGCCGCATCCCCCTCCTGGTTCGCGATTCCATGCACCATCCGAGCACGTTCAAGCCCCTGATCGAGCATTACCAAACATTCAGTTATGTCTGTGCGCCGATCATGCCGGAGGGTCGCGTCATCGGCTTTATCCACGCTGACAAGGGCCTGCAGCACCCCCATGACCCTAACGGGGTGGACGAATTCGATCGCGATGTCCTGTGGGCATTCGCCGAGGGGCTCGGGTACGCGATCGAACGCGCGCATCTCGTTGAGCGGTTGCGCAGCCAGGCAGACAAAGTGGACAGCCTAATGGCACAAATGCGGGCCGTCATCGCCGAATACCTGGACACCAAGGTCGAGCTGGTCAGCGATCCGTACGACGTAACGACAGCGACGCGGACCGCGATGGCGATCTTCGCCGGACCTGAATCCCCCTTGGAGCGCATGCTGAGCCGCCGTGAACTCGAGGTGTTGGAGCTCGTAGCCCAGGGCGCGACAAACGCCCAGATCGCAACGAAGCTGTTTATCACCGAGGGCACAGCCAAGGCGCACGTCGGGCACATCCTGCGCAAACTTGGCGCGGGTAATCGGGTTGAGGCGACTACGCTCTATCTCCGCGCGCGGGACAGCTGAGATGCTGCCCACAGACGCTCATGAGCCGATCGCAGCGACCGCCAACCGCGTTGAAATGCATACTCGTCGCACTAGAGGTGATCTTAAGGACTTATGTCTAATCTGAAATGTCTTTGTCGTCAACATCATCGGCTCAAGACTTTCCACGGTGGGTGGCGCGACGTTCAGCTTGCTGATGGCACTGTCATCTGGACCTCGCCCACCGGGCGGACCTATCGAACCTCCCCCGCTGGTGCCGACCTCTTCCCACTGCCGCGCAGGCCGGCATGCGCGACACCGACTCCCAACAAAGTAAGCCGGTCCACGCAACGAAGCGCCCGAATTGCTCGGGCACGCAAACACAACCGCGACCAAAGACCTGTTAACGAAGCTCGGCGCTGGCTAAACCAGGCCCGAACAGAGGAAATCGCGGCGCGCAAATTCCGAAACCATATGCGCGACATGCTGTTTCTGTTCAAGGGAACACCGAGCACCAGTCCCTTCTGCACCTGGGTGAACGACCCCCGGGAGCCAGAAGAACTGCCGCCAGACTGGACTCCCGACGAACCGGCCCTGACGCCGCTGCCGGACGACCCTCCCTTCTAGATCTTCAAGATGCGTTCGGCGTTGGCGTGCGCGATCTTTTCGCGGTCGCCTGGGCTCAACGCTGTGCGCTCAAACCCATCGACGGCCTCCTGTGAGGACTCGTAGGGGTAATCGATGGAGAACATGATCGCATCGGCTCCGACTGCGTCCACTTCCGGCAGTCGGTACTCGGTGAAGTCGGGGAGCTTGCGCAGCCATTGATCAGCAAAAGGTGTTGTGCGCGAAGACAGTTGGGGCATGGGATCGGCAATACCAGGAATGCGTTACACCGCTAGCAGCGCGGCGACCGCCGACGGGTCCTTGTAGTACACGTCGAGCTGCACAATCAGCCCATCGCGAACCGTATAGATTTCAACCAAACTCATGTCGACGCTCTCACCGGACGCTCGCGCAGTGAACTTCAGCCGGGAATGCACCGCAACGGTGTCGCCCGCCAGGAGATACTTAGGTGTCGGGCCCAGTGTGAGCTCCAATGCCTCGTTCATCTTCGCCAGCAGCTCGAAAAAGCCTTGCGGGCCGCGATATTCGCCGCTGTACGGTACACCTCCGGCTTCATATGCGACGAATTCGTCATGCAGCAGGCTGTGGGCGTCGTCAAGCCTTTCCTCGACAATCGCCTGCACGAACCTGCCGACCGTGGCTTGGGCGTCCTCAGTGCTCATCGACCGCCGGCCAACCTTTCGCGGAATCGGCGATTCACCGGTTCAGGCAGTAGCTCGGTGACGTCACCACCCAGCATCGCGACCTCTTTGGCCAGCGACGACGACACGAACGAATACCGTGGCGCGGTCGCCACGAAGAAGGTGTCGACACCGGCGATGTGCTTGTTCATCTGCGCCATCTGCACCTCGAATTCGAAGTCGGTGCCGGTGCGCAGACCCTTCACAATGGCCGTCATGCCGCGCGACCTGACGAAGTCGACCACCAGACCTTGCCCGGCTTCCACCCGCAAGTTAGGCAGATGTGTCGTCGACTCCTCGATCATCGCGATCCGCTCATCGAGGTCGAACATGCCTTTCTTGGCGGGGTTGATCAGGATCGCCACCACCACTTCGTCGAACTGGGCCGAGGCGCGTTCGAAGACATCGATGTGGCCCAACGTCACCGGATCAAACGACCCCGGGCATACCGCGCCCGTCATATGCGCCGCTCCTCCTCGCTTCGCTCTGCGTCGTCGCCAGCGGTCATGACCGATGACGGTACACGGTGGCTCAGAGCCGTTCGGCCAGCTCCAAACGGGTGTCGCCATAAACACGCTGGGGCCACAAAGACCAGCCAGCCGGCCAGGTCAGCGGCAGGCTGCTGGCCGCACGCTCCACCACTGCGAGAGTTTCCTCCCGCACCCAGCCGTGGGTGGTCAGAGTGGCCAGGACAGCCTCGACCTCGGCGGCCTCGACGTCGTAGGGCGGGTCGGCCAGCACAAGGTCCACTGGCGACGGACTCCCGGCCGACAGCACGGCCGCCACCGCGCCACGGCGCAGCGTTGCTCCGGTCAGACCGAGGGTCTCGATGTTGCGCGCGATGATGGCCACGGTGCGTTGGTCGGACTCCACGAACAACGCGGACGCCGCACCCCGCGACAGCGCCTCTAGCCCGAGTGCCCCCGAACCGGCGTACAGGTCCAGCACCGCCAGGCCGCTCAGATCCCGCCGTGCGGTCACGACATTGAAAAGCGACTCACGCACCCGATCAGTGGTCGGCCTGGTTCCCCGCGGCGGGACGGCGATGCGCCGCCCACCGGCGACACCGCCGATGATCCGCGTCAGTTCAGCACCACCAGCAGATCTCCGCCCTCCACCTGTGCGGTGCTCGACACCGCCACCCGCCGCACGGTGGCGTCTTTGGGCGCGGTGATCGGGGCTTCCATCTTCATTGCCTCGATGGTGGCGATGGTCTGGCCGGTGCTCACCTGATCGCCCTCGGAAACTCCTACGGTGACGACACCGGCGAATGGTGCGGCGATGTGGTCGGGATTGCCGCGATCGGCCTTCTCCGCGGCCGGGACCGTGCTGGCAATACTGCGGTCGCGTACCAACACTGGGCGCAGCTGTCCGTTGATGATGCACATCACGGTTCGCATGCCACGCTCGTCGGGTTCGGAGATGGCTTCCAGCCCGATCAACAGCTCAACACCGCGTTCGAGTTTCACCCGGTGCTCTTCGCCCTGCCGCAGGCCGTAGAAGAACTGGTTGGCTGACAATTGCGACGTGTCGCCGTAGATTTCCCGGTGCTCCTCGAATTCCTTTGTCGGACCGGGGAATAGCAGCCGGTTCAGGGTGGACTGACGCTTGTGCCCGTTCAGCGCCAGCGCGGCCTCGTCGTCCGCCGTCAGTTGCTGGACGGTCTTGGCTGGGCCGCGGCCGGCCAGCGCCTTGGTGCGCAGCGGTTCGGGCCACCCACCCGCCGGGTCACCCAGCTCGCCCCGCAGGAACCCCAGCACCGATTCCGGAATATCGAATCGCGCTGGGTCGGACGCAAATTCGTCTGCATTCACACCCGCGCCAACCAGCGCCAGCGCCAGATCCCCGACCACCTTCGACGACGGGGTGACTTTGATCAGCCTGCCCAGCACCCGGTCGGCACCGGCGTAGGCCTCTTCAACCTCTTCGAATCGATCCCCCAACCCGAGCGCGATCGCCTGCTGGCGCAGGTTGGACAATTGTCCGCCAGGGATTTCGTGGTGGTAGACCCGTCCGGTCGGCCCGGGCAGCCCAGATTCAAAGGGCGCGTACACTTTCCGCAGAGCTTCCCAGTAGGGCTCCAGCGCGCACACCGCCGAGAGCGACAGACCGGTGTCGTACTCGGTGTGCACGGCGGCGGCGACGATCGAGCTCAGCGCGGGCTGGCTGGTTGTTCCCGCCATCGGCGCCGCGGCACCGTCGACGGCGTCTGCCCCGGCCTGCCAAGCGGCCACGTAGCTGGCCAGCTGGCCGCCCGGTGTGTCGTGGGTATGCACGTGGATGGGCAGGTCGAAGCGACTGCGCAACGCGCCGACCAATCGGTGTGCGGCCTGTGGCCGCAACAGTCCGGCCATGTCCTTGATGGCCAGCACGTGTGCACCGGCGTCCACGATCTGCTCGGCCAGTTTGAGGTAGTAGTCGAGTGTATATAGCCGCTCGCCGGGGTCAGTGAGGTCACCGGTGTAGCACATCGCCACTTCTGCTACCGCAGAGCCGGTTTCGCGAACCGCGTCGATCGCCGGGCGCATCGACTCGAGGTTGTTCAGCGCGTCGAAAATGCGGAAGATGTCGACCCCGGTGGCCGTCGCCTCCTCCACGAACGCTGACGTGACCAACTCCGGATACGGTGTGTAGCCAACAGTATTGCGGCCCCGCAACAGCATCTGCAGGCATATGTTGGGCATCGCTTCACGCATCGTGGCCAGCCGCTCCCACGGATCCTCCTTGAGGAACCTCAGCGCCACGTCGTAGGTCGCACCGCCCCAACACTCCACGGATAGCAACTGCGGCATGGTCCGGGCCAGATACGGTGCCACCCAACCCAATCCGCTGGTGCGCACTCGGGTGGCCAGCAGCGACTGGTGAGCATCACGAAATGTCGTGTCTGTAACGCCCACCGCCCGCGACTGTCGCAGCCAGCGCGCGAAACCCTCAGGCCCCAGCTCGACCAATCGCTGCTTGGACCCGGCCGGCGGCGCGACCTCCAGGTCGACGTCGGGCAGCTTGTCCTGCGGATACACCGTTGACCGCCGCGAGCCGTGCGGCTTGTTGACGGTGACATCGGCCAGATAGTTGAGGATCTTGGTGCCGCGGTCGGCCGAACCGCGTGCGGTCAGCAGCTGCGGTCGCTCGTCGATGAACGACGTGGTTACCCGTCCGGCCTGGAAGTCCGGGTCGTCCAGGACCGCTTGCAGGAACGGGATATTCGTCGACACCCCGCGAATCCGGAACTCCGCGATCGCCCGGCGCGCCCTGGCGACCGCGGTCGCGAAGTCACGGCCCCGGCAGGTCAGCTTGACCAGCATCGAATCGAAATGCGCGCTGATCTCCGCACCCAGGTTGGTGCTGCCGTCCAGGCGGATACCGGCACCACCGGGGCTGCGCAAAGCGCTGATCCGGCCGGTGTCGGGCCGAAAGCCGTTGGCCGGATCCTCGGTGGTGATCCGGCACTGCAGCGCGGCGCCATGCGGCCGGATGTCGTCCTGCCGCAAACCCAAATCGTCAAGCGTCTGCCCGGACGCTATGCGCAGCTGACTGGAGACCAGATCGACATCGGTGATCTCCTCGGTCACGGTGTGCTCCACCTGAATCCGCGGATTCATCTCGATGAAGACATACTGGCCGTTCTCGTCCAGCAGAAATTCCACGGTACCGGCACAGCTGTATCCGATGTGGCGGGCGAAAGCGGCCGCGTCGGCGCATATCTTGTCGCGCAACTCGGCCGCCAGGTTCGGCGCGGGCGCCAGTTCGATGACCTTCTGGTGACGGCGCTGCACGCTGCAGTCACGCTCGTAGAGGTGGATCACGTTGCCGCGGGTGTCGGCCAGGATCTGCACCTCGATGTGGCGTGGCTTGATTACCGCCTGTTCGAGATAGACGCCTGCGTCCCCGAAAGCGGATTCGGCTTCGCGGCTGGCGGCTTCGATCGCTTCGGGCAGTGCGGCAATATCGGTGACGCGGCGCATGCCCCGCCCACCGCCGCCGGCAACCGCCTTGACGAACAACGGAAACCGCAGACCTTCGGCGGCCGATACCAGCTCGTCGACCGAGGCCGACGGCGCCGACGACGCCAATACGGGCAAGCCGGCATCGCGGGCCGCGGCGATGGCCCGGGACTTATTTCCGGTCAGTTTGAGCACTTCGGCGCTGGGGCCGACGAACGTGATGCCCGCGGCCGCGCATGCCGCGGCCAACTCCGGGTTCTCCGATAAGAATCCGTAACCGGGGTAGACGGCGTCGGCGCCCGCCCGGCGGGCGGTTTCGACGATTTCGTCAACGGACAGGTACGCGCGCACCGGATGACCGACATCGCCGATCTGATACGACTCGTCGGCCTTGAGTCGATGCTGAGAATTGCGGTCCTCGTACGCGTAGACGGCTACCGTGCCGACACCGAGTTCATAGGCCGCACGAAAGGCGCGGATCGCGATCTCTCCGCGATTGGCCACCAGCACTTTGGAGATCACCTTCGAACCCTTACCTCGCCCTGCCGCATCACTCAAGAAAGAAGTGTTGACCAATAGTTCCAGAATCGCACCATGATCAGCAGAAACACCGCCGTGAACCACAGCGCGGCGATCGACCATCGCCATTGAAAGAGCACGCTCAATACGACGCTATCCCGGCCGTTGAGCACCGGGCGAAACGCGATCGAGGAGACCACCACCAACAGCGAGATGGTTACCACCCAGACCACCATGCAATACGGACACAACGCCCCGATGCGGTACAAGCTCTGGAAGATCAGCCAGTGCACGAACGCCGCACCAACCAGGGTCCCGACCGTCAGTCCAACCCAATACCATTGGGGCAAAGACACTTTCGTCACTGCGAGCACGCCGGTGACCACCACAACGGTGAAGCCCACGATGCCGAGCAGCGGGTTGGGAAAGCCCAGCAGGGACGCCTGTGGTGTGACCATCACCGAGCCGCACGA
>DATIOT010000115.1:0-2603 GCA_035472875.1 Mycobacterium sp. | reverse complement strand
CCGGTGTAGGTGAACGTTCCATTCGGGTTCAGAGTCAGCCCAGCGACGGTCCCGACGACCGTCACTCCGTAGACATTGGTGTCGTTGGCGATTACGCCCTTGGACGGATCGGACACGACCAGTGTCTGACCGGTAACCACCGAGTTGTAGAGATCGTTTCTGGCAACTGCCGGCGCTAACGAGGCGGCATTCGGCAGTGCGGCACCATTGGCGCCGATGTAGGCCAGCATGCCGGCATCGCGCGCAATGGCGTTGCCCGACAGGCTCAACTCGCGGTCGTACACCGCGAGCGCCGTGGTACCGGCGGCCGGTACATTGATCTTCACATCGTAGGTCTTGCCCGCCGCCATGAAGACGTCGCTCTGCACGCGCGGCTTGCCTCCCAGCGCGCCCGGCACCGGGTTGCCGTCTTCGGCCACCAGCGCGAAGCCATTGACCGTGGCAGCGGCGCCTGCGCCACTAACCCCCGCCGTTTGCGCGCCGACGATCGAAGGCAGGTGCATGCGCAGGCCGGCATTGACCATCCGCACCAGAATCGTTCCGGTGCCCGCCGCCAGGCTCGTGGCCGGATTGGTGGGGAACAGCGACGGATTGTTCGGACTGGCCGTGGTGGCCACAAAGGCCTTGTTGAACGCAACGCCGTTGACCAGGTAGTACAGCGGCGTGAAGTTGACCGCCGGTGGATAGCAGGTGTTGACGACACCGACGGCCGAGGCCGGGTTGCCGCACATACCGGGCTGGCCCGACCACACCCGGGTCTCGCTGAAACCGGCGGTTCTGACCGCGGTGTCGACCGCCTTGTTCTGCACCGCGTCGATTTCGCTGAACTCCAGCGGCACATCGGCGTTGTAGGTCACGGAAGGGGCGGTGGCGCTGGGGACGAGCGCTCCGTACGCCGTTCCCGTTGCACCGGCTCCCACAGGCGCCGTGGTGACCACCAGCACCCCGTACAGGCCCATCGGCCCCTGGATCGACGGGTGGGTGCCGGACTCGATCAGGTAGGTGCCGGGCCTTAATGCGTTCCAGGTCAGGGCGCTACCGGAGGCAACCTGCGGTGCGACCGCCGTGACGCCTGCGGCAACCACTTCCGTGGCGAACGACTGCACCCGATCGCCTTGTGTTGGCGGCGTAAACAGCGGCGCCGCACTCACGGTCGACCACGTCACGCTCTGTGAGGCGTGGCCCGGGCTGGGCGTGCGGGTCGGCGCCGTTCCCAGGCCGCCACCGAGTTGGCCCACGATCACCAGCGAGGTCGGCACGGTGTTGGTGCCGGTGCCCGCCGGAAACGTCAGGTTATTGATCAGGTTGATCGTCAGCGAGGTGGTGCTGACGCCGGGCGCGCTTTCCGAGTACGGAACCGTGATCACCACCGGCGACCAGGTACCCGTCGCCGCGGTCGTGGCCGTAGCCACCGCCGTCACTGACGCGGGATTCAACGCCCGGCAGGTGGCCGTTGCGGCGGACACGAGCGTCCCGCAGCTGTAGCCCCACATCGGCACCACATTGCCGTCGGGCAACGTCAGGGTGGTCGGACCGGCGGTCAGGTTGACCTGCCCGAATGACGCTCCGCTGGCCAGCAGGAGAACGGAAGCCGCCAATCCTGATTTGATCAGGGCGGCCTTGAGCATATTGGATCGCATTAAGTTCTCCTGGTCCTAGAACGATTCGTCGATCACGAATTCGCGTGAATCGACCAGCATCATCATCAGCATTCCGCCGGGGAATACGTTGTTGGTCGTGATCTCGCGCTCGTTGTGCGAGTGCCACATGAAGGCCCAGCCGCGCTCGTTGGACGGATTGGCCTGCACGTTGCTGGGCTGCAGATTGGAGCAGTTGGGTGTCGAGGCGCCACCGGTGACGCAGCCAGCACCGCTCGTGCCGAGGGCGGAATCGGCCCGCAGCGTCGCGTCCGGACCCAGGTAGGGACTGCCGCCGTACCAGGCGCCGTTGGTGAAGATGTTGGGACTGGGCAAAGTCGCCGGCCCACCGGCCCCCACATCGCCCAGCGGCGCGACCTCCAGCGGCTTGTTATGGTCCGCGCACCACTCGTAGTAGTTGACCGCCGTTGCGATCCCCGCCGTCACCGGGCCGGCGAAGGTCGTGTCGTTCGGCCCGAAACCGGTGTTGTAGCCGTTGACGTCCGGCGAGCAGCCAAGTCCGGCCAGCGGATCGGCCGACCCGGGATGGTGACCATAGGCATCCCAGTTCAGCCCGCGGCCGGTGAAGTAGAAAATCCCATCGAGGGTCTGCCCCGGAAAGGTATCGGTGGTGAACATCAACATTCCGGCCAGCGCCTGGGCCGTGGTGCTGCCATAGGTCACGGTCGAGTTGCCCAGGATCAGGTTGGCGTCGCGGGCCAGGATGCGCACGTGATTGGCGTGCTCATGGAACGGGTGTTCCCAGCGGCCCTGGCCGATCACGCGCAGCAGCACCTGCTCGCCCGGATGCATGTGCGGATTGCCGTTGTAAGGCTGGTGCGGGTACACGCCGTCGTAGTTCGGGTCCATGTCGTCGGGCATCGAGCGCCCGTTGATCACGAAATATGTCGGGTGGTAGGGCTCGGTCGGGACCTCCAGGCTGCATCCTGCAGCTCCGGCGACGCA
>DATIOT010000114.1:0-5200 GCA_035472875.1 Mycobacterium sp. | reverse complement strand
GACATCACTGCATGCAACAGACCGTAGGCGCGGCTGTTGCGGCATTGATGCTCGACGCCGAGTGCCGCGAACCAGGCACGCACCGTGTCCGACCCGATCGTTTTCAGCGGCAGCCGGCCCAGCGTGGGCGCAATCAGCCGCGCCCAGGTCCGCTTGTACTCAATTTTTGTGCCAGGCTTGACGTTCCGCTGCTCAATCCAGCGGTCGCCGTACTCGTTCAATGTGAGGGCTTCGGCTTTGCGTTGGGCGGCACGGGTTTTCGGTGAAGTCCACAAGTCTTGGTCGATCAGTTTGCGTTCGGATGCTAGCCATGCTTCGGCGTCCATCCGTGAGGCGAACGTGCCGCCGTAGTGGCGTTCGCCCAGTTCGGGTGGCCAGATGTAGCTTGCGCCGTATCGTCCGCTGGACGGCAGTTTGCGCACCCAGCCCCAGCCTCGTCGACCTTTCCTGCCTGCCATCATTCGTCCTGTACCGCTGCGCGAAAAGCGATGTCGAGATGAACCCTGAGCACGTCGTCTAGTGCAAGGCCGAGACGCTGCGCGTAGTCCTCCCACGCTGCCCGCTGACTCGGGGGCATGTCGACTACGTCGACGCCATCCGGCTCCACAAACCGGATCAGAAGCGGCAGCCCGTCCGGTGCGAATGGCACGTCGATTGCGAACTCCTCGCTGTTGTCGCCGTGCTGCAATCTCTCTCTGCCCATGTCAGCCTCCCGTGGTTGATCTGTGATTGATCTACAGGCCGATTCTGTCACTTCTGGACACTTGCTGTCACGTACGAGTCAGCGATGTTTCTGCTGGTAGAGAGCGTTTTCGCAGCTAGCAGCATATAACTGCAACCGTCGAGACGGCAAATTCTCATCCAGTCAGGTCACTCAGTTCCTGCTGCTCGCGCTGTAACGCTTCGGAACGGATTTCGCATTTGGGCGCCCGCAGCCGGTATAGGACGAACCCGGCCGCTATCGCGCCAAAGACAATGAGCATGATCATGTCGAACACCCACCAGCCCGAATAGTGCGTCCACATTTCGGCGTTGGCGGCCAGCGCGTCGACCCTGCGCAGATCAACGGTGGACGCCGATGCCGCGAAGCCCCACTGGGCCGGGACGAACCAGGAGATCTGCTGTAAGCCCCACTTGCTCACCAGCGGAACCATGCTCCCGTTGAACAACAGTGATGCCAGGATCACCGGCAGCAGCAGCGGCAAGATTTCCCGGAGGGAATTGCCCAGCGCCGACAGCGCGAGCCCCATGACCGCGGAGACGATCGCGGTTGCAGCCACGCTCACATAAAGCTCGACCGTGGCGTTTTGCAGCAAGACGGCGCTGTGCACGGGCCCGCCTTTGATGACCACGACGATGGTGAACAAGATGGCCGTCAAGATGGCCGCGGCCACGCCGAAGAAGATGATCTTGCCGGCCAGATACGCCGACGTCGACAGCCCGACCGTTTGCTCGCGCCGAAACACGCGGCGCTCCCCAACCAGGTCCCGGACGGTCAGCGCGGTGCCGATGATCACTGCTGCGATGTTGAGCGCGGCCAGGATCTCGATGGCTTCATGCAGGTTATGGCTGGTCCGTCCGGGCCGGTCCAGGCCGGAATCGCCGGGAATCAGCAGCGTCAGCGCCGCCAACACGAACGGCAGCAACGCCAAGAAGAGGAAGTAGATGCGGTCGGGGACAATCAGGCGTACCTGGCGACGGGCCACTAACCGGATTTGCCGCGTTGCGCTGAGCTTGGCGGGGGGAGGCCACGGTGCGGCCACCTCCGGTGGCGCCGTCGGACCCAGCACTTGTTGCCGGGCACGAAACGCGCGGTGGGCACCGTCGGGATCGGCGCTCACCTGCTCGAGGACTTTCGACCAGTCGGTGGTGCCCATCGACGACTCGATCTGCAGGGGCGTCCCGGCGAAAGCCATGGTGCCGGCGGGCGTGAGCAGCAATACCTGGTCGCACATATTGAGGTGGGTTAGTGATGTCGTTGCCACCACGACGACACAGCCGATGTCGGCCTGGCGTCGCAGGACCGCCATCACGTGATTTTCCTGCGCCGCATCCAGCCCGGCGCTCGGCTCGTCGACGACGAGCAGTGTCGGTCTGGTGATGAGTTCGATTGCCATCGACGCGCACCGGCGCGCCTCTGGCGGCAGCTTGCTGATCCGGGTCGAGCGGTGCGGCGTCAGCTCGACTTCTTCGAGAACCTGGTCGACCACACGGCAGCGGTGCTCGGGCGAGGTGTCCAGCGGCAACCGTAGTTCGGCTGCGTAACTCACGGCCCGTTCGACGGTGAGCTGCCGATGAATGCGGTTGTCGCGCGGCACTATCCCGATGCCCGTGCGCATGGACTCGGGCTCGCTGTGCACGTCATGGCCGTCCACGGTGATCCGGCCGGAGCTGGGCTCCCTGGTGCCGGCAAGCATCCCGAGCAGTGCGGAGCTGCGCGCGTGCGACGGCCCGATCACCGCGGTCAATGTGCCCGGGCGCGCTGTGAACGACACATCGGTGAGCAACTCGTGCCCGTCAACGGTAAGTCCCAGCTGGTATGCGGCCACGCCCATCGTGCGTGCGCCGGGCTTGAGCGGCAACCGATAGGTGGGACCAGCGTGTTCGGTGCGGAACGAGGGGCGGGGGGCACGCAGCTTTCGGGTGATCATCCTCTCGATCAGACCCGGACCCCTTGGCTGCTCATCCGCGACAGTGGGCGACTGAGTGGGCGGCGGTGCGAGCGGCCGGGCCGGCGCCGGTAGGGACGGCGCTGCGGGCGGCCCGGTGGGCGGCATTGGCGGCGCGTACGGGCGAACCGGGGGCGGTGGCGCCGACCCGATAGGTCGCTCGACCGCAGGCGGTTGGGGTGGGGGTATCCGCATTGGCCCGGTGGTCTGCTGCGAGGGGACCTGCCGGTTGCCGGGGGGATTTGGCCGATTGGGCTGCGCCGCGACAGGCGGCGTGGGCTGCACGGGTGGAGGGGGCCGCTGGGGCGGCGGGTAAGCCGGGCGTTGAGGCGGACCCGGTGGTCGTCCGGGCGGGCCGGCTGGCGAACCGATTTGAAAAACCAGCCGCGGGCCTCGCTGCGGATCACCGATCGTGATCGCCTGCCCGTCGCGGATGTTGACCGTCGGCACCCGGGCGCCGTTGACGAAGATGCCGTCGGGGCTCCTATTGATGGCCACCCACTGGGTACCAGCGAACCGCAGCACAACATCCACGCGTGGCGTCGGCGGCGATGGGCCGGCGTTCCCCAGGTGCTCCAGCGGGATGTCGCACCCATGGCCGTAGCCCACAATCACGTCGCGGCCCGGGGCCAAGACGTACCTCATCGATCCGACCCACACAGTCAGCGGGGAGGCGAATGCCTCGGGCCGCATCGACGCCACCTTTCGTCACCGGTCAGTCTGAATTGATCCCGTTTTCAGACCAATCAGGCCTTGATTAAGTGTCTACCCGCTGGCGGTGGTCTATCCACTTAGGGTGCGCGCTGATCAGAGTGTGTTGCGGCGTGCTGCGACTGCGGCGTTGTCGAGGAGTCGGCGCAAGACGTCGACCGCATCGGCCAGCACTTGACGGTCTGACGGCTCGAGCAGGGCCAGTTGCGGTTCGATCGCAGCGGCGCGGTCGGCCCGGACCGCGTTAAGTGTGCGCATTCCTTCAGCCGTGATTCGAATTCGGACCGCCCGAGCATCTCCGGGGTCGACAGTTCGGGTAACCAGCCCGGCGTCCTCGAGCCGTCGCACCTGCGTGGTCATCGTGGGTTGCGAGCAGTGATCGACGGCGGCCAGATCACCGATGCGGGCTTCTCCGTGGGCTTCGATGGTGGCCAGCAGCCTGGCCTGCGCAGCAGGCAACGGCATCTGGATGCGTTGGGTGGCCAGCCGATTGAGCCGCGCGACCACGGCGAGCAGGTCTGCTCCCAGGCCGGGCTGGGGATCGGTGTTTGCGGCGTCAACGACATCGGTGTGGTTGGCGGCGGATGCATTCATACATCCATCGTTGCATAGCTTTGCTAAGCGAGACGAATTGCGGACATGTTGATGCCAAAATGCGGCTGGTTCAGTGTGCTGCGGGGACTTACCGCTGCGGCCTGGCAGAATCGGTAAAGTGACCGTTCCCAGACCCCTCCGTTCACGCCACCGGGGTGGATCGCTGCGACCGGTCGAATTGGCACAGGCGTCGGTGATGGGGGCACTGTGCGCAGTAATCGCAATCATCTCGGTGGTCGTCCCGTTCGCAGCGGGACTGGCCTTGCTGGGCACCGTGCCCACCGGGCTGCTGGCCTACCGCTACCGGCTGCGCGTACTGGTCGCCGCGACGGTTGCTGCCGGGGTGATTGCCTTCCTGATTGCCGGGCTGGGCGGTTTCATGACCGTCATCCACTGCACCTACATCGGAGGGCTGACCGGACTGGTCAAGCGCAGGGGCCGGGGCACACCTACCGTGATTGTCTCGTCCCTAATCGCCGGGGTCGCCTTCGGTGCCGTGACGGTCGGCGCGCTGACCGTGATGACCCGGCTGCGGCACCTGATTTTCGAGGTAATGACCGCGAACGTGAACGGGGTCGCTGCGTTCATGACCCGGGTGCATATGCAGGGGGGCGCCGCCGGTCTGAAGGAATACTTCGCCGAGGCAGTGCACTACTGGCCATGGTTGGTGCTGCTCTATTACAGCCTCGGAATCATGGTCGTGTCGTTGATCGGTTGGTGGGCGTTGTCCCGGCTGTTGGCGCGGATGCGCAATCTTCCCGATGTGCACAAACTGGACGTTTGGGACGGAAGTAAGCACGATGAAGCCCCAATCGGGCCGGTGCCGGTGCGATTGGACAAGGTGCGCTTCCGTTACCCCGGCGCCAACCAAGACGCGCTGCGCGAGGTCAGCCTGGACGTCCGGGCCGGCGAACACTTGGCAATCACCGGACCCAACGGCTCTGGGAAGACCACGTTAATGCTGATCCTGGCCGGCCGGGAACCGACCTCGGGCACCGTGGACCGCCCAGGCGCAGTGGGTCTGGGCAAGCTGGGCGGCACGGCCGTTGTCCTTCAGCACGCCGAAAGTCAGGTTCTGGGCACCCGGGTTGCCGACGATGTGGTCTGGGGTTTGCCGCCGGGCACCGAAATCGATGTGGGCCGGTTGCTGAGCGAGGTCGGCCTCGAGGCACTCGCCGAGCGCGACACCGGAAGCCTGTCTGGAGGCGAACTGCAGCGCCTCGCGC
>DATIOT010000113.1:0-4827 GCA_035472875.1 Mycobacterium sp. | reverse complement strand
CGTGACAGCACCCCGGGCAGCCCCGTGATCAGCGTGCCCAGCCCGTAGACCAGATCGGCGGTCAGGTGCGGGCGCGAAGTGTGCCCGCCAGGGGAATACAGCGTGATCTCGATCTGGTCGGCGGCCGACGTGATGGGGCCTGGTCTGACCGCGACCTTGCCGACCGCCAGCCGCGGATCGCAGTGCAGGGCGAAGATCCGCGATACCCCGGTCAACGCTCCCGCGGCGATGGCGTCAACCGCCCCGCCCGGCATCAATTCCTCGGCAGCCTGGAAGATCAGCCGCACCCCGACCGGCAGCTCGGGCATCGACGCCAGCGCCAGCGCGGTGCCCAGCAGGATCGCGGTGTGCGCGTCATGCCCACAGGCGTGCGCGACATTGGGCATCGTCGAGGTGTACGGCGCGCCGGTCCGCTCGGCCATGGGCAGCGCGTCCATGTCGGCCCGCAGCGCGATCCTCGGCTCATCGTCAGGGCCGAAATCACAGGTCAGCCCGGTACCGCCGGGCAGGACCTTCGGGTTCAGCCCCGCGTCGGCCAACCGCTCGGCGACGAACTGCGTGGTGGCGTACTCCTGCCGGCCCAACTCCGGATAGCGGTGGATGTGCCGGCGCCAATCGACCAGGTCCTCATAGTGTGCGGCCAGCCACGATTCGGCGGTGTCGACCAGGCTCATGCGTCGGCCCTGCTGTGCCTGCGCTGCTGCGCAATCAAAACCCGGTCACGTTGATCAGGGGTCTGGGCCAGGTGGACAATCGTGCGCGCCAGCATGATCGCACCCTCGACCACCGCGCGGTCGGCGCTGGGACCGGCGGCGGCAGCGGCAAAAGCGCGCTGGTGAACCGTGGCGCCGCCGGCGTCGACGCCGATCACCGGATGGATCCCCGGCAGCACCTGCGTCACGTTCCCCATATCGGTGCTGCCCATCGGCAGCGTTGCCTCGACCTCCGGCGCCACCGGCTCACGTCCCAGCCGGCGCATCTCCTGACGGCAAACATCGGCCAGCCAGCGGTCAGGTTTGAGCTCCGCGTATGCCGGTGCCGGGGTGTTGATTTCGTATTCGCAGCCAGCGGCCAGTGCGCCTGCGGCAAAGCACGCAAACATCCTGCCCTCCAGCTGTCGCAGTGAATCCGATTCGACCGCCCGCATCGCATACTGCAATGTCGCATGGCCGGGGATGACGTTGACTGCCTGTCCACCGTTGGTGACGATCCCGTGCACCAGCTGCCCCGGTGCCAGTTGCTGCCGCAGCGCCCCGATGGCCACCTGCGCGACGGTCACAGCGTCGGCCGCATTGACCCCCAGATGCGGCGCGACGGCGGCATGCGATTCCTTGCCACGGTAGTCCACGATCACTTCCGACAATGCCAGCGAGCGGGCCGCAGCGATGTCGGTAGGCCCGGGATGCACCATCACTGCCACCGCGACGTCGTCGAACATCCCGGCCTCCAGCAGCAGTGCCTTGCCGCCGCCGGCCTCCTCGGCAGGAGTCCCCAGCAGCGACACTGTCAGGCCCAGGTCGTCCGCTACGTCAGCCAGCGCCAGCGCGGTCCCGACCGCTGACGCCGCGATGATGTTGTGGCCACACGCGTGCCCGATTTCGGGCAGCGCGTCGTACTCGGCGCACACCCCGACCACCAGCGGTCCGCTGCCGAAGTCGGCGCGAAAGGCCGTGTCCAGACCACCGGCACGTGCAGTGATCTGGAAACCCCGTTCGGCGACCAGCGCCTGCGCCTTGGCGCAGCTGCGGTGCTCGGCGAACGCCAGCTCGGGCTCGGCATGGATTGCGTGGGACAACTCGACCAGATCGGCACCACGACGCCGCACCACGTCCTCGACGCTGTCCAATGCGGGCATTCTCGCAGTATCTCACCGCAGAGCACCCGCTCATCCGCGAGCACGTTAGTTAGGCTCCCGCAGTGTGAATGACACTGCGCCCGATCCCGGCGAACTCGCGCGCCAGGCGGCGCGGGTCATCGGCGAGCGCACCGGGGTCGGCGAGCACGACGTGGCTATCGTTCTGGGCTCCGGATGGGCGCCAGCGGTCGCCGCCATGGGCTCCCCGACCGTCGTGCTGCCCCAGGCCGAACTGCCCGGATTCGCACCGCCACGCGCAGTTGGGCATACCGGTGAGCTCATGTCTGTGCGCATCGGCGAGCACCGGGTACTGGTGCTGGTCGGTCGGGTGCACGCCTACGAAGGGCACGACTTGGCCCACGTCGTGCACCCGGTACGGGCGGCCCGCGCGACCGGGGCGCGCATCGTGGTACTCACCAACGCGGCCGGCGGACTGCACCCTGACATGCAGATCGGCCAGCCGGTGCTGATCAGCGACCACCTGAACCTGACCGCGCGTTCGCCGCTGGTCGGCGCGCAGTTCGTGGACCTGACCGACGCCTATACGCCGCGGCTGCGGGAGTTGGCCCGCGAGACCGATCCGGACCTGGCGGAAGGCGTTTATGCAGGCCTACCCGGGCCGCACTACGAGACGCCCGCGGAAATCCGGATGCTGCGCATGCTGGGCGCGGATCTAGTGGGCATGTCGACGGTGCACGAAACCATCGCGGCCCGGGCGGCCGGCGCCGAGGTGCTTGGCATATCCCTGGTGACAAACCTGGCCGCCGGTATCACCGGTGCGCCGTTGAGCCACGCCGACGTGGTTGCCGCCGGGGCCGCATCAGCGACCCGGATGGGCGCTCTGCTGGCAGACGTGGTAGCCCGGCTTTAGAAGAATGGCTGCGTGACACCCGACCAGTGGATCGCGCACGATCCCGACCCGGAGACGGCCGTCGAGCTCGCCGCCTGTAGTCCCGAAGAGCTTGCAGCGCTTCGCGCGACCGCTCACCTTCGGCACCGCGGGATTGCGCGGCCCGGTGCGCGGCGGCCCCGATGCGATGAACGTCGCGGTGGTCGCGCGCGCCACCTGGGCGGTGGCACAGGTACTCAGGGACCGCGGCCTGGCTGCTTCGCTGGTGATCGTCGGTCGCGACGCTCGGCACGGCTCGGCGGTGTTCGCCACTGTGACAGCTGAAGTGCTTGCCGCCGAAGGCTTTTCGGTACTGCTGCTACCCGGCCCGGTGCCCACGCCGGTGGTCGCGTTCGCGGTGCGGCACACCCGCGCCGCCGCCGGGATACAGATCACGGCCTCGCACAATCCGCCAACCGACAACGGCTACAAGGTGTACTTCGACGGCGGCATCCAGATCGTCTCCCCCACCGACCGCCAGATCGAAACCGCAATGGCCGCCGCTCCTCTCGCTGATCAGATCACCAGGAAACCCGTCGAACCCGCCGACACCGACCTGGTCGAGCGCTATGTCGAGCGTGCGGCCGGGGTGCGGCGCTCTGCCGGTTCTGTGCGGGTAGCCCTGACACCGATGCATGGGGTGGGCGGTGCGGTGGCCGTCGAGACGCTGCGCCGCGCCGGCTTCGACCATGTGCACACCGTGGCGACGCAGTTCGCACCGGACCCCGACTTCCCTACCGTCTCGTTCCCGAACCCCGAGGAACCTGGCGCCACCGACGCGCTGCTCGCCCTGGCCGCAGACACCCACGCCGACGTCGCGATCGCGCTGGATCCCGACGCCGACCGATGCGCGGTCGGCATACCCACCACGTCGGGATGGCGGATGCTATCCGGCGACGAAACCGGTTGGCTACTAGGCGATTACATCTTGTCCCACGAGCTCGCCCGGGCAGCGCCCGAAACCAGCGTGGTAGCCAGCACGGTGGTGTCGTCGCGGATGCTCGCGGCCATCGCCGCGCACTACGGGGCGGTCCATGTCGAAACCCTTACCGGCTTCAAATGGCTGGCGCGCGCCGATTCTGACCTGCGCACCGGCACCCTGGTGTACGCGTACGAGGAGGCGATCGGCCACTGCGTCGACCCTGCGGCAGTGCGCGACAAAGACGGCATCAGCGCCGCGGTACTGGTGTGCGATCTGGTGGCATCGCTGAAACAGCAGGGCCGTTCCGTGTCTGACCGGCTCGACGAGCTCGCCCTACGTTACGGCGTGCACGAAGTTGCGGCGGTGTCGCGTGGGGTTGCTGACGCCGACGAAGCTGCCGCCCTGATGGGGCGGCTGCGGACAGCTCCGCCGAGACGGCTGGCCGGCTTCCCGGCGACCATCACCGATATCACCGACGCGCTGATCTTGGCCGGCGGTGACGACGAAGTGGCGGCCCGAGTGGTGGTGCGGCCCTCCGGAACCGAGCCGAAGCTGAAGTGCTACTTGGAGATTCGCTGCGCGGTGACCGGCGACCTGCGACGTGCCCGCGAACGGGCCGACGCGCTGCGCGACGGACTGGTCTCCGCGGTGCGGAGTTGGTGAGCTAGCGGGGCCCGTACTGTCGGTCGCCCGCATCCCCGAGACCCGGGACAATGTAGGCGATCTCGTTGAGCCCGTCGTCGACCGCCACAGTAAACAACCGTGCGTTCGGCGCCACTTTCTCAAGCGCCGCAATGCCTTCCGGTGCGGCTACCGTACACAACACGGTGATCTCTGTCGCGCCGCGGCGCTGCAGCAGACCGATGGCGTGTTTCAGCGATCCGCCGGTGGCCAGCATGGGGTCCAGCACCATCACCGGCAGTGCGGTCAGGTCATCGGGCAGCGACTCCATATAGCCGCTCGCCTCGTGGGTTTCCTCGTCGCGGGCGACACCGACGAAACCCACCCGGGCCTCAGGTAGCAGCGCAAGTGCCTGGTCGACCATGCCCAGCCCGGCGCGCAGCACGGGCACCAGCAGCGGCGGGTTGGCCAGCCGCACACCGAGCGTCTCGGTCAGTGGGGTGCGGATCGGAAATGTTTCGCGGCCCGCGTCCCGGGTGG
>DATIOT010000112.1:0-5187 GCA_035472875.1 Mycobacterium sp. | reverse complement strand
ACGCGCTGGGCCTGGTGGCGTTGGGGTTGCTGGTGTGGGCGTACCTGTCGTGGACGTATGGCCGCGCGGCGGGTCGGTCGATCCGGAGTTGGCAACACGGTCGCTGGGCCGCATGGGTGACGCTGTCGTTGGTGGTGGCGTGGTTTGTGGTGCGCAACATCCCGTTTGCGCCGTTCACTGGGCTCTATGTCTGATTTTCGTGACGAGAGGCTCCTGAGCCGCCATCGTCTTGGTGTCAATCAGCGCGCCACTTGCTCCGCGGTCTAACCTTGGGCGCGATGGCGAACAATTCAAGGACAATCCCGGCGATGCTCGCCGTGGTTGCCCTCACTGCATGTTTGGCCGGCTGCTTCCATCGGTCGGCTAACTCGCAGCAGGGGACCAGCAACCCTGCCGCGGCCGAGTTCGCCACTGCGTTACACAGCAAGGTCACGACCGACGCGATGATGGCGCACCTGTCGAAACTTCAGGACATCGCCAACGCCAATAATGGCACGCGTGCAGTGGGCACCCCCGGCTATGAAGCCAGCGTCGATTATGTCGCGAATACCTTGCGCAACAGCGGTTTTGATGTGCAGACACCCGAGTTCTCGGCGCGGGTATTTCACGCCGACAAGCCGGCGGTGACGGTCGACGGCAAGACCGTGGAGGCGCGTGCGCTGGATTACAGTCTGGGCACTCCGCCGGACGGGGTGAGCGGGCCGCTGGTGGTCACAGCCACCGGGGACAGCGCGGGGTGTAAGGCCTCCGACTTCGACGGGCTGCCGGTGCGGGGCGCGGTGGTGCTGGTGGACCGCGGCACCTGCCCGTTCTCGCAGAAGGAGGATGCCGCGGCCCAGCGCGGTGCCGTGGCGATGATCGTCGTCGACAACGTCGACGAGCAGCAGATGGGCGGCACCCTCGGGGCAAACACCGACGTGAAGATCCCTGCGCTGGGCGTGACCAAATCCGTCGGGGTGCAGCTGCGCGCGCAGCCGGGGGCGACCACTATCAAGCTGAATGCGAGCGTCCAGAGTTTCAAGGCGCGCAACATCATCGCGCAGACCAAGACGGGGTCGCCCACCGACGTGGTGATGGCCGGAGCGCACCTGGACAGCGTGCCCGAGGGGCCGGGCATCAACGATGACGGGTCGGGAGTGGCCGCAGTTCTGGAAACTGCCGTGCGGCTGGGGAATTCACCGCAAGTGCGCAACGCGGTACGGTTCGGCTTCTGGGGTGCGGAGGAGCTCGGACTGATCGGATCGCGCGACTACATCGAGTCGCTGAATCTCGAAGAGCTCAAAAACATTGCGCTGTACCTGAACTTCGACATGCTCGCGTCGCCGAACCCGGGCTACTTCACCTATGACGGAGACCAATCGCTGCCCATGGACGTCCGCGGCCATCCGGTGGTACCGGAAGGCTCGGCCGGTATCGAGCGCACGCTGGTCGCCTACCTGAAGTCCGCGGGTAAGACCGCGCAGGACACCTCGTTCGATGGTCGCTCCGACTACGACGGATTCACCCTGGCCGGCATCCCGGCGGGCGGACTGTTCTCCGGCGCGGAGGTCAAGAAGTCGGACGAGCAGGCCAAGCTGTGGGGCGGGACCGTAAACGAGCCGTTCGATCCCAACTATCACCAAAAAGCCGACACCCTCGACCACATCGACCGCACCTCGCTGGGCATCAACGGCGCCGGCGTTGCCTACGCGGTGGCTCTGTACGCCCAGGACCTCAGCGGACGAAACGGCGTTCCGATCATCGCGGACCGTACCCGCAACGTGCTCTCCAAGCCATGAGACGCGCCATCATCCGTCGGCTGGGCGCGGTGTTGCTGCTGACCGGGCTGCTGGCCGGCTGCTCGTCGCCGCCGCCAGGGCCGCCTGCCGCGGCACCGGATCTGGGGCGTGCACTGGCCGCAAAGGTGACCGCGGACGCGATGTTGAGCCATCTGCACGCGCTGCAGGATATTGCCAACGCCAACAACAGGAACCGGGCAGAGGGAACTCCGGGTTACGACGCGAGTGTCGAGTATGTGGCGAAGGCGTTGCGTAGCAAGGGCTTCGAAGTATCGACGCCGCAGGTCGACCGGCTGTACACCGTTTCGCCGGGCAAGCCGGCGCTGACGCTGGCCGGGCGTAGCTATCCGGTCGACCAGGCCTCGCTGCTGGTCCGGACACCGCCCGGCGGCCTGACCGGGCAGCCGGTCCGACCCACGGAACCGTCCGGCTGCGCAGTCAGCGACTATCCGGCCGTGGTACCCAAGGGTGCGATCGCCGTCGTCGACGACACCCGTTGCTCGGTGGTCGACAAGCAGACCAGCGCGGTGGCCAAGGGCGCCGTAGCGCTGATCGTGCTCAGCACGCCCGACGGCCAGGGGGCGCCGCCCACGCTGTTCAACCCGGGTTATTACAACCAGCTGACCGTGCCGGTCGCGGTTGTCGGTGCTAACGGTGCCGCCGCGCTGGCACACACCACCGCGCCGGTGCGCCTGGTGCTGGACGCCCAGAACCGCAAGATCACATCGCGAAACGTGCTGGCGCAGACCAAGACCGGCTCACCGCAAGAGGTGGTCATGGTAGGTGCGCGGCTCGATAGTTCGCGTGACGCCCTTGGCATCAATGATGCCGGATCCGGGGTGTCAGCGGTGCTGGAAACGGCGCTGCAGCTGGGCCCGTTGGCACCGATCAGCAACGCGGTGCGGTTCGTGTTCTGGGGTGCCGAGGGAGACGGTCCCAACGGCGCCATGGATTACGTCTTCAACCTGGACCACGATCAACTCAACGACATAGCGCTGTATCTGAACTTCGACATGCTGGCTTCATCCAACGCCGGCTATTTCACTGATGACGGCGACCAGTCCGGACCGCCCGGGCCCGGAGTGGCGTCCGGGGACGTTCCTGAAGGGTCGGCCGGCGTCGAGCGCACCCTGGACGGCTATCTCAACCTGGCTGGGAAGCGACCCGCCGACATGCCGCTGAACGCCAGGGCTGACTACCATCCGTTCATGGTCGCGGGCGTGCCGGTCGGGGGCATGACCGCCGGCGGCCCTCAGCTTAAAACCACTGTGCAGGCCCGGCTCTGGGGCGGGCAAGCCGGTGTCTCCTTCGATCCGAATTATCAGACTGCCCGCGACACGGTCGACAAGGTCAACCGGGAGGCATTGGCGGTCATGGGTTCTGGGGTGGCATTTGCGGTGGGTTGCTATGCGGAGTCAATCGGAGGCGTCAACGGCGTCCCGGCCCACGACAAGCGGCATCGCACGCGGGTGCCGTAGCGGCAGGTCCGCACAAGACTCGATTCGGGTTTGATTTGCTGGGTCTCTCGTTTATGCCACGCCCGTTAATCAACGGCTCTAGAATGAGGTCCCTGTAGTGGTGCCGTGCAGGCCGGTCGGGACGGAAATGCTCATGGATAACCGCGCGCGGAAAAGACGTGAGTTGGCCGGGGGTCGCAGGCGCACCGCGGTGGCATCGCTGCGGGCGGCAATCGCCTGCGCAGCGGCGATACTCGTCCTGGCGAGCTGCACCACCTTCGTCGAAGGGCGGGCCCTGTCGATGCTCAACGACCCGTTCCGGGTGGGGGATCTGCCCGCGACCAACGGTCCCAGCGGGATCCGCCCGAACGCACCGAGTCCGACCGGCAAGGTGGTCAACACCGACAACGGGGCGATCGACAAGTTGTCGTTGCTATCGGTCAACGACATCGAAGAGTACTGGAAGTCGGTCTATAGCCAATCACTGAAAGGAACTTTCCTTCCAGTCGCCAAGCTGTGGTCCTACGACTCCGATCACCCCAATAGTCCGGTTGTTTGCCACAGCGACACCTACAAGCTCGTCAACGCCTTTTTCACATCGCGCTGCAACTTGATCGCCTGGGACCGCGGGGTGTTCATGCCCGTCGCACAACGCTATTTCGGCGATATGTCCGTCAATGGTGTGTTGGCACACGAGTTCGGACACGCCTTACAACAGATGGCGAAACTGGTGACCAGAAAAGACCCCACCATCGTTCGCGAGCAGCAGGCTGATTGTTTCGCCGGCGTCTATCTGTTCTGGGTGGCCGATGGTAAGTCGCCGCGCTTCACGCTGAGCACCGCTGACGGGCTCGACCACGTGCTGGCGGGGATCATCACCACCCGTGACCCCGTTATGGACGCCGACACGGAAAACGACGACGAACATGGGTCAGCCTTGGATCGGGTCAGCGCCTTTCAGATGGGCTTCATCAGTGGCGCCTCAGCTTGTGCGGGGATCAACAAACAGGAAATCGAGCAGCGCCGTGGTGACCTGCCGACGACCCTGCGTGTCGATTCCAGCGGGGACCCGGAGACCGGTGAGATCCCGATCAACGAAGACACTTTGTCGACGCTGATGGAGCTCTTGGAAAAGATCTTCTCCCCGGAGAATCCGCCGGCGTTGTCCTACCAGCCGGCCGATTGCCCGGATGCGAAAGCAAGCCCGCCGGCGTCCTACTGTCCGGCCACCAACACCATCGCGGTCGACCTGTCTGGGCTGGCGGCGATGGCGAAGGTAGCCGCCGAGAAGGAACACACCCTGCCGCAAGGTGACGACACCGCCCTGTCGGTCGTGATGTCGAGATACGCGCTGGCGGTGCAGCACGAACGCGGCCTGCCGATGCAGAGCCCGTGGACCGCGCTGCGGACGGCGTGCCTGACCGGGTATACCCACCGCAAGATGGCCGAGCCCATCGAGGTGCCGTCCCACAAGCAGCTGCTGCTGACCGCCGGGGACCTCGATAAAGCGGTCTCGGGCCTGCTCACCAATCACCTGGCCGCCAGCGACGCCGACGGCATCAGCGTGCCCGCCGGTTTCACCCGGATCGCGGCCTTCCGTGCCGGCGTGGGCGGCAACATGGACGCCTGTTACTCGAGGTACACCGGATAGCTCAGGCGATCTCGGATTAAGATGCTGCCGTGCACGCCGGTCGGGACGGGGTTCGTTGATGAATAACCACGCGCGGAATCGGGCGATGGCGCGGATCAGGGCGGCGATCGCCGCCGCCGCGGCCGCACTCGTGGTGGCAGGATGCACCACCACTTACGTCGAAGGCCGGGCCCTGTCGATGCTCAACGACCCATTCCGGGTGGGCGGCCTGCCGGCGACCAACGGCCCCAGTGGGCCCCGCTCGAACGCGCCGGCTCCGACCGGCACGGTGGTCAACACCGACAACGGACCGATCGACAAG
>DATIOT010000111.1:0-2515 GCA_035472875.1 Mycobacterium sp. | reverse complement strand
GCTCCAGGTTCGTCACGTCGCCCGGCAACACGGTCTGGGCGTTCCGCGTTACGACGTTTAGGCGCGGTGGTTCTTCGTCGATTTCCGTAATCCCGCGGGCAATGCGCACCAGGTGACGCACATAGTCCCCGCCACGCAGGGCACACTCCTCATCCGGGTTACGGTCCTTGGGGCCGGCGAGTATGGCCACTCCGCTGACCTCGTCGGCACCAAGATGCGAGCCGAGCAATTCGGTGTTGGCCTGGTGATCGGAATGCTGCGGCCATGTCATGGTCGTGCACCCGGCGCCCCCGGCTTTCAACGCATCGGTCAGCCTTGTCGCCATGACGTCTGCAGTGGCGGAAGTGCTGATCAACAACCATGTTCCCGGGCCGACGTGGTCCACATCGGGCAGTGTTCGCTGTTCCCACTCGATGGTCAGCAGCCGCTCGGCCAGCACGTGCTCGCCTTCGCCGCCTTGAGTGATCCGCATCTGCAGGCCACGGACAGTCAGCAGGACTGTCCCGTGCTCATCCAAAATATCGAGGTCGGCCTCGAAACCTGCGGTGTCGGCTGTAGTCACCCGGGTGAAGCAGTAGCGGGCGTTGCGGGCGGGACCATACGCACGTAGGTGACTGACACCCAGCGGCATCAGCATTTCGCCGGTGGCCTCGCCCCGGATGTCGGGATGAGCAGCGGCGACAGCGACAGACTGGAAGCACGCCTCCAGCAGGGCGGGGTGAATCCCATAGGCGTTCTGTTGTGAGCGGAGCGGTGCCGTCAATCCGACTTCTGCCAGCACCGTGTCGACCGGCCCTTGGCCGATGTGCGCAGCGGCCAGGCTTGTGAAAGCGGGACCGTACTGAAAACCCCGGGTGCCGAACCACTTCCGCAAGTCGGTCCCTTCCAGGCGGCGCGGGTGGGCCGCGAGTAGGGCGAGAACGTCGTACCCGGGTGCGTGACCCTCATCCTGTTCTGCCACCAGGACCGCAGTAGCGATCTGATCACGTTGACCGTCGTTGTAGGTCTCCACCGTGAATGTGACGCCATCGGGCGCCTCCACCGACGCGACCGCGCCGACCGGGGTCTCTTCATCAACCAGCAGCATCTGCTCGAAGCGGATATCACGGACTTCGGACGCCTCGCCGAGAACGGTCCGAGCCGCGGCCAACGCCATCTCGCAGTGGACAGCCGCCGGAAGAACAGCCACATTGTGTATCCGGTGGTCGCCCAGCCAGGGCTGCGCCGCGGTGCCGACCTCACCCTGCCAAACGTGGCGCTCCGGCTCCTCGTGCAATCGCACATGCGCCCCCATCAGCGGGTGCACCGGAACCGTGCAAGCGCCGCGTGCCCGCGAATCCTGACCGCTGCGGGCCAGCAGCAGGGGCCGGTGACTCCATGTCGGTAGCGGTGCATCCACCAGCTGACCGCCGGAGTAGAGCACCGAGAAGTCGATCGCCGCGCCGGCACTGTACAGATCCGCCAGGAAGCCGCGCAGCCCGTGCGGCAGCTCTTGCTCGCGGCGCATGGCGGCGAGTGCGGCCAGCGGCATGCCGAGGCTGCCGGCAGTCTGCTCGACAGCGTGGGTGAGTAGGGGGTGCGGAGCCAACTCCGCGAAGACCCGGTAGCCGTCCTCCAACGCCGCCTGTACAGCCGCGGCGAAACGCACCATGTGACGCAAATTGTCCGACCAATACCAGGCATCGCACATGGGCTGCTCGCGCGGGTCGAACGCGGTCGCGGAGTAGAAGGGCACCTCCGGTGTCATTGGGTTAAGCTCTGCCAGCACGTCGGACAGCTGGTCGAGGATCGGATCGACCTGTGGGGAGTGCGAGGCGACATCGACGGCGATCTCGCGGGCCAACACGTCCCGTTGCTCCCATGCTGTGACCAGATCGCATACCGTCTGCGTGGCGCCGCCGATCACCGTGGACTGCGGCGAGGCCACCACTGCCAGCACGACGTCGTCGACGCCGCGAGCCATCAGTTCCAAAAGCACTTGGTCGGCAGGCAGTTCCACCGACGCCATCGCCCCGGAACCAGCGATCGTGGACATCAGCCGCGAGCGGCGGCAGATCACGCGCACCCCGTCTTCCAGCGACAGCGCTCCAGCCACAACCGCGGCCGCGGCCTCGCCCATCGAGTGACCGATCACGGCGCCCGGCTGCACACCGTATGACCTCATCGTGGCGGCCAGCGCGACCTGCATGGTGAACAGCGCGGGCTGGATCCGATCGATCCCAGTCACCGTCTCGGGCGCCGAAATCGCTTCGGCCACCGAGAATCCGGACTCTCGGGCGATCAGCGGCTCCACTTCCGCGACGGTCGTGGCGAACACCGGTTCGGTCGCGAGCAGCTCAGCGCCCATCGCCGCCCACTGCGAGCCTTGCCCGGAGAAGATCCATACCGGTCCGCGGTCGTCCTGCCCGACCGCGGCCTGATATGGAAAGTCGCCATCGGCGACCCCGCGCAAACCCTCGGTCAGCTCCTCGAGGCTGCCCGCGATGACCGTCGTGCGCACCGGCCGGTGCGCCCG